>DATHDR010000057.1:0-5614 GCA_035318965.1 Verrucomicrobiia bacterium
GTGACGTGCGCATCGCCGCTTCACATGCGCGCATCGGGTTCGCGCAGGTGACGCTCGGACTCATGCCGGCGTGGGGCGCATCCGAACGGCTCGCGGCATTGGTCGGTCGTGGTCGCGCCCTGCACCTGCTGCTCGGTGGCCAGGCACTCGCCGCCGAGGATGCGCTGCACATGGGTCTCGTGGAGGAGGTGGCGCCGAGCGAGAAGTTCGACGACAGGCTCGCCGAGCTGGCGGCTTCCATCGCGTCCGCGCCGGCGCAAGCAATCGCCGGCATCAAGCGCTCGGTCGACTCGGTGCGCCCGCACCGCAACCCGGAGCTGGCCGACGCGACGATTGATGAGTTCGCGAAGACGTGGGCGCACCCCGCTCACTGGAAGGCTGTCGAGAGAATGGAGAAGCGTCGTAAAGCACGCAAGAAATGAGCACGGCTCGAACCGATCACCCTCTGTCTCGATTTCGTCTCGCTGCTGCACTGCTTGGGGTGATCATCGTGTACGGCATCACCGGCTACATGCTGATCGACGGCTGGAACCTGCTCGACGCCTTCTACATGGTGATCATCACGATCAGCACGGTCGGCTACACCGAG
This sequence comes from Verrucomicrobiia bacterium, assembly GCA_035318965.1. Lineage (GTDB taxonomy): Bacteria > Chloroflexota > Dormibacteria > Dormibacterales > Dormibacteraceae > Palsa-870. The sequence goes on from DATHDR010000057.1 coordinate 590, forward strand.
ATCCATCCGCAGTCGCCCGCCGGCCGCATCTTCACATCGACCCTGATCGTCACCGGCGTGGCTACCATGCTGTATGGCTTCGGCGTCTTTGCTGAAACCCTCGCTGACAACGCATTTGGCAAGTACAGGAGAGAGCGCCAGTTGCAGCGCAGCCTGAATCAGCTCCGCGACCACTTCATCCTCTGCGGCTACGGCCGCATCGGTACCGAGATCGTGGCCGAGTTCGAGGACCACAAGGTCCCGTACGCGGTGATCGACCAGACAGAAGAAGCCGTCGGCCGCTTGCGCTCCGAGGGACGCCTCCACCTCGAAGGCGACGCGTCAAGCGAAGAGCTCCTCAAGCAAGCGGGCATCGAGCGCGCCCGCGGCCTGATCTCCGCCGTCGACTCGGATGAGAGGGCTGTCTACATCGTCCTGGCGGCTCGCGCGCTCAATCCGAACCTCTACATCATCGCCAGGGCCGGCCGGCCCGAATCGATCCGGCGCCTCGAGCTTGCGGGCGCGACCAGGACGATCTCTCCGTATCGGATGGCCGGCCATCGGATTGCCGAGCTGGCCGTCCGGCCGTCGCTGGTCGACGTGCTCGACACCCTTCACCATGGCGAGGCGGGCATCGGCGTCGAGGAGCTGCTCGTCGGCGGCGACATGGCAGCGGTCGGCAAGACAATCGCGGACGCGGGGTTGCTGGATCCGTCGGCGGCCAAGCTGCTGGCGCTGAGGCGTCGCGACGGGACGGTTTACGTCGACCCCAGCCACGAGCTCAAGCTGGAAGAGGGAGATCTCTTGATCGCCCTCGGCTCGGAAGCTCAGCTAGAACAATCAGCGTCCCTGATCAAGTAGACAGGCCCCCTAAAGTGGGATGAAATGAGCTCACCTTGCCCCATTGATGGGATTGTTTAAAAGGGCTAGCGCACGCACCACGTCAGCGTACCGAGGGCATGGGTGACGGCCGGAGTAAATCCGGCCTAAGCAGCACGCCGGGAGTCCTCCCCTAAAGTGGGATCGATGGAGTCTTTGGCAAGGCGACCCGAGCGCGTCGCGCTGGGCTCGGTGTTGATCGGCGTGGCACTGGTCCTGGGCAAGCTCGTGGTCGGCCTGCTCACCGGGAGCCTGGGGATTCTCAGCGAGGCGGTCCACTCGATCTTCGACCTGGCGGCAAGCACTTTCACGCTCGTGGCCGTTCGCACTGCGCGCAAGCCCGCCGACCAGGAGCATCCCTACGGCCACGGGCGTGCAGAGAACGTCGCAGCCTTCGCCGAGGGTGTACTGCTCCTGATCACCGCCGTCGGGATCGCGTTCGAGGCGATACGCCGCCTGGCTGCGGGCGGCGCGCCGGTGAACCCGGCAGGCTATGCCTTCGCATTGCTGTTCGGGACGCTGCTGATCGAAAGCGGTCGCGCTTTCGTGCTGCGACGTATAGGACGTCTTGCCTCGAGCGACGCGATGCTGGCGGACGCCACGGACCGGGTGGCTGACGTGATCGCCACTGTCGGAGTCATCGCCGGCCTCATCGGAGTCCGGCTCGGTTTTTCGTGGGCGGACTCGGTGGCGGCGCTCCTGGTCGCAGGCATCATCTTCCGGGCGGCCGGAATGCTCGCCTGGCGGTCGGGCGACATCCTCATCGACCGTTCGGTGGCAGGCGCCGAGAAACAGCTTCGCGCGGCCATCCAGGACGTGAACGGCGTTCGCGAAGTCCGGTCGGTTCGTGTGCGACGTTCCGGGCCGAACCTGATCGGTGACGCCAGCATCGCCACTCGCAGGATGCTTTCGGTCGAGGCGGCGGGTGCGCTGGCCGACGAGATCAAGCGCAAGGCGCGTTCCGTCCTACCGACACTGGACCTATCGGTGCTCGTGGAAGGCCAGGCGCTGCAAGGCGACCTGGTCGAGCGGATCCACGCCGCCGCGGCGCGCAACGGCGGCGTCCGCGACCTTCACAACGTCACTGTCGAGCGCGAGGCCGACGGCTCGCTTCACCTGACCATGCACGCGAAATTGCCGGGGGACATGACCCTGGCCAAGGCATCCCAGGCAAGCGGCGCCCTGGAGGAGACTTTGCGGGCGGAGCTTCCCGACGCCACCCGCATCGATATCCATCTCGAGCCGATGGAGCCTCGGGTCGTGAGCGGTGTGGACGTGACACTGCGTTTTGCTCAGCTCGCGTCCCGTATGCGGGAGATCGTCGAGTCTCACCCCGAGGTCCGTAGGTGCGTCGACGTGGAGCTGAGTGACCGCCACCAGCGAATCCACGCTCACGTGGTGGCTGAGGTCGACGGCGCGATCAGCCTGGAACAAGCGCACCGCATCGAAACCGAGCTGGAGGAAAGGATCCGGCGCGCGCTGCCCGAAGTCAATGAGGTGGTGGCTCGCGCGACCGCGTGATGATCCCCGGTTTCATGAGACCCGGTCGGGCGGCCGACCTCGATGCGCTGGTCGAGCTGTGGCGAGATGAGGTGCGCGCTGGGCGTAGGGACAGCGTGCCCCTGGAAGCTGACCTGCGCCGGCTGCTCGCACATTTCGACTGGGAGGCGCGTGCGCGCTTCATTGAAGGTGACGGGCAGGGCATCGCCGGCGCGATCCTGGTATCGAGCCGCCCGACGCCTCGAGGGACGGTCGCACGACTCGACCCCGCTGCCGCCGGCACGAACGGCGAGGGAGCAATGCACGAGCTCGTGCGGTGGGGGCTTCAGCTATCCCGTGCGTCCGGCGCCACGATGGTCCAGGTCTGGGTTGGGCCTGGCCACAAAGAGGTGTTGCGCCGCCTCGGCCTCGAGATGACCCGCCCCTGGTGGCGTATGGACCGCAGCCTGACGGCGGAGCTTCCACCATCGACGCCAGTGGCCGGCTACCACCTCCAGGATGGGTTGAGCTTGCCGCACGGGATCTGGGCCGACATGCACAACCGGACCTTCGCCGACCACTGGAGCTTCACCGCTCGGAGCGAGGGAGAGCTGATGCACGGCAAGTCGCCAGAGCTGTGCCTGATGGCGGGCGCCACCGGCACCGGCGAGCGGGCCGGGTTGACGCTCTGCCAGCTGGAGACGTACGCGGGTGACCGTCGCCTTCAACCCGTCGGGATGGTGAGCTCGGTCGGCACACTGCCCGAGCACCGGCGCCGCGGCCTCGCGACCTGGATGGTGACTGAGGGGCTTCACCGGCTCCGCGCCGCGGGTGCAAGTGAGGCGTCCCTTTACGTCGACGGCCTGAGCCAGACCCGTGCCTTCGACGTGTATCGCAAGCTCGGCTTTGAGTTGGCGTTCGAGGCTGAGGTCTGGGAAGCTACGTTCCCGTGAAAACCGCCGCCGGGCTGGGTGTCGTGCTGGCGCTTGCCGCCTGCACGCCGTCGCAGCCAACCGCCCCGGCGTCGAATCCGTCGCACCCGGATGCCACAGCCCCCCATCCGCTGGCATCGCCGCCGCCCACGCTGGCGAGCGCCATCCGGCATGCCGACCACCTCGGCCCGGCCGGCGACTCGACGGTGGTTTCGCTCAGCTTCGTCCTGAAGGTGCGTGACCCTGGTCGCCTGGCCGCGCTCATCGCTTCGGGGCAGACGGTGACCCCGCAGGCGTATGCGACGGAGTTCGGTCCGGACCCGGTCCTGGTCCGGCGCGCCGTAGACGCGCTGCAGGGATCAGGGTTTCAAGCCTCGTGGCGAACGGGCTCGAGCCTGATCGCCGCCGACGGCCCAGCCCCACTCGCCGCGGCGCTGCTTCACGTCGACATCGAGAACTTTCGCCAGGCGGACGGCACGACCTTCTACGCGGCGCTCGAGGAGCCGCAGATTCCCCCTCAATTGGCATCCGTCGCCGGCAGCGTGAGCGGCCTGGACAACTACCGGCGCGCCCGCTCATTCGCGGTGCGCCGCGGCGGCCTCACACCGACCGATCTCCTCGCGTTCTACAACCTGGACGCTCTTCGCCAGGCAGGCCTCGACGGGTCCGGCCAGACGATCGTGCTGCCGGAGATCGATGACGTGCCAAACCTGAACGACCTGAACAAGTTCGCCTCCGAGTTCGGGCTTCCACAGTTCGACTCGTATCTCACCGTCAAGCGCGACCCCAACTGGGGCACGCCCGAGAAGCCGCAGGGCGAAACGGTGCTCGACCTCGAGATCATCCATGAGATCGCGCCCAAGGCCCAGCTGGTCGTCTATCTTTCGGCGGCGGATTTCGGCCACGGTGACCGGGCGTTTGACCAGCTGGTCACCGACCACTTCGGTTCGATCATCTCCGAGAGCCTTGGCGCCTGCGAGCCGGACACTCCGAGCAGCCACCGCAGCGCCTATGCCGCGATCCAGGACCGCGCGGTTGCACAGGGCATGTCGCATTTCATCGCCAGCGGTGACAGCGGTGCGTACACGTGCGGCCAGGACACCGATCCCGCTGGAAGCTTTCCCTCGACCCTGCCGAGCGTGACCGCTGTGGGTGGAACCACGGTGTTCGAGTCCCAGCAAGGCGTCTACTACAAGGAGTCGGCGTGGGGTGCCCCGCTCGACGAAAGCGGCACCGGCGGGGGGCCCAGCCAGTTCTACCCGCTGCCGGACTATCAGAAAAGCGTCGGCCAGGCGGCCGGGCACGGCTTCCGCCAGGTGCCCGATGTGGCCGGCGCCGGCGACCCAGCCACAGGCTTCCACATCGTGTTCGGCGGGAAAGATGGACAGGTCGGCGGCACCTCCGCCTCCACCCCGCTTTGGGCGGCCACGATCGCGCTGATCAACCAGGACTTGAAAAGGAAAGGGCTGCGCGAGGTGGGCTTCGCCAACCCGGCCCTCTACTGGATGGGCGCGAACCAGTCAAAGCTGGCGGCGAAGCCATTTCATGACGTCACCACAGGCAACAACCTCGCCTTCGACGCCGCGGCGGGTTGGGATTTTGCCACGGGTTGGGGAAGCATGGACGGCGCCGCGCTCGACGCGGCGTGGATCCTCTACATAAAAGGCGGGGGTGCATGAAAGAACGCGGCCCCGACCGCCGCCAGGGCGCACGCCGCGCAGATGAAATGACTGCGCGACCCGGCGAGCGACCGCCA
>DATHDR010000058.1:0-4842 GCA_035318965.1 Verrucomicrobiia bacterium
TCGTCGAGGACTTTGAACTTGAGCTGGTTCGCGCCCAGCGGCGAGCCCACCGCGGTGCCCGCGGCCGAGCCGCAGGCGGCGAGGGCGAGGGCGACGAGAACGGCAAGAGAGAGCTTCATCACTACTTAGAAGACGCTGTGAGTTTGGCGCACGTAACGGGCTGCGGAACCAAACGTACCCCGCGAGCGTATTGAACTGAGGTGGGCCGAACGTACCTCTCGAGCGTATTGATCTGAGATGGGGCGCGCCGATGGCGAACCTATAATCGCGGGAGTGGGGGCAGTCGAAGTCGTCACCCGGGTCGCCGACGCCATCATGGCCAATGTCGGCCGTGCCATCGTCAACAAGGACGAAGAGATCCGGTTCTGCCTCGTTACGTTGCTCTGCGAAGGCCACCTCCTGATCGAGGACGTGCCCGGCGTCGGCAAGACGATGCTCGCCAAAGCTCTCGCGCGCTCGTTCGACTGCACGTTCCGTCGCATTCAGTTCACACCCGACCTCCTGCCGTCGGACGTCACCGGCGTACGGGCGTTCAACCAGAAGCTAAGCGACTTCGAATTCCGCCCAGGGCCGGTCTTCGCCCAGGTACTCCTCGCGGACGAGATCAACCGCGCGAGCCCCAAGACGCAGGCAGCGCTGCTGGAGGCCATGGAGGAGCGCCAGGTCACCATCGACGGCGACACGCACCCGCTGCCGAAGCCATTCATGGTCATGGCGACACAGAACCCCGTTGAGTACTCGGGGACTTTTCCCTTGCCGGAAGCCCAGCTGGACAGGTTCCTGATGAAGGTCCGGCTCGGCTACCTGTCAGAGAAGGAAGAGGCCAACCTGCTCAACCAGCACAAGGTCGAGTCCCCGATGATCGAGCTGCAGCCGGTCGTCTCGCCCAACGAGCTGAAGGCCGCGCAAGCCGCCGTTCGCGATGTGTTCGTCAAGCCTGAGCTTCGCGAGTACATCGCCCGGTTGGTCGGCCGCACGCGCGGCAACCCGGAAGTTGCCCTCGGCGCCAGCACGCGCGGCACCCTGAACCTGTTCCACGCCAGCCAGGCGCTGGCTGCGGTGCAGGGCCGGAGCTACGTGCTGCCTGACGACATCAAGGTGCTCGCCGAACCCGTCCTGGCGCACCGCATCATCCTGCGGCCCAACGCGGAGATGCAGGGCCAGAGCGCGGGCAAGCTCGTCGCCGGCTTGCTGGAGCGCGAGCACGTTCCCCAGATGGCGTACGACGGATAACCTCCGACACTAGCCTGGGGACATGAGCAAGGTCGCCTTCGCCGCCTCGCTCGGCCTGCTCCTTTTCTTCACGTGGCTCACCGGGATCCGGCCCGCTTACGCGTTTGCGTACGCGTTCTGCCTTCTTTTCCTTGTCACGTGGGCCTGGCCGCGCCTGGCCATTCGCGGGATGACACTGACGCGCCGCCTGGACCCTGGCATTCCAACCGTCGGCGAGTCGTATGAGGAGGCGATCGAGGTGCGTCGCAGCGGTTGGGTACCGGCGCCCTGGGTCGAGGTTCGCGACCTCAGCCAGATCCCCGACTACCAGCCAGGCCGAGTCATCTCAGTGGGCGGCGAGGTCGTGAAGTGGAAGGCGCGTGGCGTATACCGCCGGCGCGGCTGGATGGCGTTCGGGCCGACCTCGCTCCGCGTGCGCGAGCCGTTTGGGCTCTTTGACAAGACGCTCAAGCTCACACAGCGCACGTCGATCCTCGTTTACCCACGCGTCCGGCCGATCCCCGACCTGCTCACGCCGAGCGCTCAGCAGGTCGGCAGCTCACCGAGCTTCGGCGCCTGGGCGGACTACCCGCCGGAGACCGGCGGTGTTCGCGACTACACGACCGGGGACAGCTTCGGGCGCATCCACTGGCCGCTGTCGACAAAACATGGCCGCCTGATGTCCAAGACTTTCGAGCAGCCACTCACGACTGACCTGTGGATCCTCCTGGACCTCGATCGCAGCGTGCATTTCGGAGAAGGGGAGGAGTCCACCGTCGAGTACGCGGTGAGCCTCGCCGCGTCGATGGCGTCCCAGGTACACAGTCGCGGCCGGCAGGTCGGACTTGTTGCCAACGACGGCAAGGGAACGATTCTCGAGCCGCACCGCGCGGTGCGCCAGGACCGCCTCATCCTCGACTACCTGGCCGTCGCCCAGGCCGACGGGCGGACGGCGCTGACGCAGACTCTAGCGTGGGACAAGATCCGCAGGCTGCCGCGGCGGGCGATCGCAGTCATCACGCCGAGTGCGGACCCGGCCTGGGTCCGGCTGCTGCAGTCGGTGCGTGGGCGACGCTCGACCTTGATCGTCTTTTATCTGGATGTCGGGAGCTTCGGCGGCCCAGACCAGAACCCGAGCTTCGACCTCGGCCAGGACGTGGACCTTTATGTCGTTCGGTGTGGCGACGACTTTGCGCGGCTGGTGAGGACGAGAGATGCAATCCGCATCGCTTAGCGGGCGCCTGCAGCTTGGCCCGGCCCGGATGTGGGACAGCGCGCGTGCGTCGATGCAGGGCGGGCTGTGGTGGTCGGCGCTTCTGGTCCTGCTCCTGACCTTCGCGGTCGCGCGCTCGACGGCGACTGCCGGGTGGGTGAACGGCATCGACATCATCCCTCTGATCGCGCTGGCAGGGGCGTTCTTCATGGCGGTGCTCGCAGTGCTGCCTGTTCCCTGGCCGTTCGCCCTGGGTGCGGGCATGATCCTGGGTCCGGTGGTGGCCTTTATCCAGGCCTGGCCTGAGATGCATGCCCTGCATCGGACAGACGTTTTGAATCAGAACCTGATCGGCATCTGGTGGGGACGAATCCTTGACGGCAGCGCCGCGCTCGACACCTCCTTCTATCTGTTCCTGATCTGCTGGCTGATGTGGATCACAGGTGGGTGGTTGAGCTGGTGCGTCCTGCGCTGGCGCAAGCCGATGCTCGGCCTGATCCCAGGCGCGGCGGCGTTCGCCACCAATCTCCTCAACATCCGCCCTGGCGAAAACGACCAGAACGGCTACACGCTCGCCATCCTCGTGCTGACTCTCGCGCTGCTGCTCTGGACGAATTACACGGGCTCGATCGCGAGCGCCACACGCGCCCACGTGAAGCTGACGGGCGATGCCAGGTGGGACTTCTGGGAGAGCGGGCTCGTCGCGATGGCGGCGCTGATCGTGCTTGGCATCATGCTTCCGCCCCTGTCCACCGCCGACCGCACTCTCGACCTGGAATCGAGCCTCTTCTCCAATTGGGCTCAGCTTCAGCAGAGGCTGAGCCGCCCGGGCCTCATAGGGAACGGACCGGCCGGAGGCGGGACGACAGGCTTTACGTCCGAGGTCCCGCTCGGTGGACCGCTGGCGCGCACTAAGGATCCGGTCTTCACGTACACACTCATCGGCGACACAGGCCCGAGGTACTTCCGCGGCGTGAACGTGACGCTGACAGCCGGCGGCGAGTGGAGGTGGCCCTCAGCGCCGGGGTTCCGCGCCTCGGTCGGCAAGAATGAGGTCCCGCCCTACACCGAGCCCTACCAGAAGCTCGCGGTGGCGGGGTTTAAGGTGAAGATGCTTCGCCCGCCGATCGGGTACTCGGACATCGTCTTCTACCCGGGCACGCTTTATCGAGTCGACCGCGAGACCCTCGCGACCGAGGTGCTGCTGCCGCCGAGCTCAAGCACCGGACGGCTGACCTCGATCGACCGGCTGTCGAGCGTCCAGCCTCCAACTGCGGTGGGGACCTACACGGCGTACACCGAGTATTCGACAGCGACCGATGCCGAGCTACGCGGCGCGGGCACGGATTATCCCGACTGGCTTGACCAGTTCGCGGCCCTGCCGGCCCAGGGCTACCGCAGTCCCGACGTCCAGAGGCGGATTCACAACCTTGCGTTGGACATCGTGACCAGGGCCGGGGCGACGAACCCATACGACCAGGCAACGGCGATTCAGAACTACCTTCGTGACAGCACCAATTACAAGTACACCCTGACTCCGACGACGGCCCCCTCGGCGCGCGACAAGCTGGACTACTTCCTCTTCTCTTCCAAAGAGGGGTACTGCGAGTTCTTCGCTTCGGCGATGGGAGACATGCTTCGCTCGCTCGGAATTCCGACGCGGCTGGTCAACGGGTTTGGACCGGGGTCGTTCGACGGCGTCACCCAGACGTATATCGTCCGGGGCGAAGACGCTCACACCTGGGTCGAGTCGTACTTTCCGAGCTACGGCTGGATCCCCTTCGAGCCGACTCCCGACGCAGGCGGATACGGTCCGATCTCGCGGGGCACCACCGGCACGAATCCATGCCTTCGCGACGAGAACTGCGATGTCCCAGGGGTCGTAGGGGGGACGGGCGGCGTGCCTGTACCGACCGGAGACCCGCGTGGGGTCCAGGACCCAACCAACCTTGGGATCGCCCAGTCCGGGTTCAAGTTCCGCATTCCCGACGCCGGCACGCTGACCACGATGGTCGGGGTGCTCCTGGCATTGATCCTCGTGCTCGTCGCCGCGGCCGCCAGGTACTTGCGGCCGCGGACGGTCATGGGCGTCTGGAAACGCATGATTGCGCTTTCTGAGCTGGCCGGCGCCAAACGCCCGCCGGGCGAGACTCCATTCGAGCTCGGCCGGCGCCTTCAGGAGCGATTCCCGGAGGCGTCCGAGCCTGTCGACGCACTGACAGGAGGCTTTGTCGTCGCCGCGTACGCGCCTGCCGAAGTTGCCGCGTCAGCTCGCTCGTCCGTGATGGAGGCCTGGACCGCGGTCCGCCCGCTCCTGCTGCGCAGGGTGTTCGCGCGGCTCCGACCGAACAGGTCTTAACGTTTGATGAGTGTCACCGTCCGGCGAGCCACGGAATGCGGCGGGCGGGGTCGCGGGG
>DATHDR010000059.1:0-3872 GCA_035318965.1 Verrucomicrobiia bacterium
CTCCCTCATGGCCGGGGAGTGTCGCGTAGGTACCGAAGTAGATGTAGCGAATCAGCCGAAGGTCTGTAGCACGGCAACCGAAGGCGTTTTGTCGCCTAGCAGCCGAACTTGCACATTTGGATTTGGTGGGCCCGGTTGGAATCGAACCAACGACCAGCCGATTATGAGTCGGCCGCTCTGACCAGCTGAGCTACGGGCCCTCCGGGGTGAGTTTATTCGTGGGTGGAAACGGCGCGTCGAGTTCGGCGACGGAATGCAGGCGGCGTACCGTAGGTACCTAGAAGCGATGTCCATCGCATTTGGGCTTCTCGTCCTTCGGCTGGTGGTCGGCTTGACCGTCGCCGCTCACGGCGCCCAGAAGCTCTTCGGCGTGTGGGGCGGATCCGGAATGACCGGTTGGACGCAGGTGGTTCAGAGGCTTCGCATCCGGCCCGCCCGACCCTGGGCCTGGGTCGCCGCATTATCCGAATTCGGTGGCGGCCTTCTCCTCGCTCTCGGCCTGCTGTCGCCACTCGGCAGCCTGGCGATCATTGGCACGATGCTCGTCGCGATAGCCACTGTTCACCTGAGCAAGGGGTTCTGGGTCAGCAAAGGCGGATTCGAGTTCAACCTGACCCTCATCGGCGCGGCCGCCGCGCTGGCGATCACCGGTCCGAGCGCCTACTCGCTCGACAACGCGCTGCGCATCCACCTGCCTGAGCCGACCACGCTGCTCCTCGGCACCATCCTGCTCATCGCCGGTGTGACGGTGACGCTCGCCACCCGCACCCCTCAGGTCTCACCCAAGCCACAGGCGACCTAAGCCGATACCGACCCGAGCTTCTTGAGCTCCGCCAAGTAGTTACGGACCTCGGCGTCAGCCAGCAGGACCAGGATGGCCTCCATCGTCCGTCGCCGATCGTTCTTGATGGTCGTGAGACCGACAGGCGCCTTCTCCGTTTGGTGATCGGTGGCCAGCAATTCGCCGGCGTACGCGGCGATGCTGGCCAGCTTGATCACGAGGGCATCGGACGGCTTCAGAATCATGGCGCCAGGGCAATGACCTCGACCTCATTCCCGTCGGGGTCGTCGACGTAGAAGGTCCTCACGCCTTTCAGCACAGGGTGCACGCCGTGGCGGACCTCGACCCCTGCTTCGATGAAGCCCTGCTGCAGCTCGTCGTATGAGCGGTGGCTGACACGAAACGCCAGGTGGTGCAGCACGCGCTTTTCTCTGTGCCGGGGGAAATAGTCGGATGGATGAGGATGTGGGATCAGCACGATCATCTCGGGAATCCCTCCTGGCTTGGCGACCATCAGGAACTTGTTGGGCAGCTCGGGAGGCGAGATGACCTCCAGCCCGAATTGGTCGCGGTAGAACTGAAGCGCCGCCTCCATATCGGCGACCCACAGCACGATCTCAGCGAGGCCTTCGACCTTGCTCATGCCGCGATCGCCGGCACCATTGCAGCGAGGTTGATGTCTTTCGCGCGCGCCGGGACCGAACAGCCTGGCGCAAGCAGCAAGCCGCGACCTCCGGTTTCCGCGACCGCTCGGCGCGCCTCTGCCTCAACCTCATGCGGCGGGCCGTACAGCAGGCTGGCGCGCTGACCGAGACCGCCCATCACCGCTAGCCCGCTGATGGTTCGGCCTTCGGCGAGTGACGGATTGCCCTTGTTGTGGACCGACCAGCTGATGGCCTGCGCCGGCAGGTCGCGCGCCAGGCCGAAGTTCAAATTCGAACCGCACAGGTGCACGACGTTGAACCACGCTTCGGCGGGAAGTTTCCGCAGCACTCCGACGTCGTACGGCAGGAGTTGCTCGCGATACACGCTTTCGGCCATCGCGTCCTTGCTGGCGTAGCCCGAGATCGCGTAGAAGATTCCGGCTGCCCCAACCCCGACCGAGCGGCGGCTGAAATCCACCAGCGCTTCGGCGATTCGATCCAGCGCCGGACGCACCAGATCCGGGTGCTGCCGCAGCTCACGCCTGACACGTGCCGACGACTTACCCACGAGATACCCGCCGACTGTGATCGGGCTGAACACCGTCTGGATGACGGGCACATCGTCGCCAAGTTCGCGCGCTACCATCCCGATCGACTCGACCTGGTCCTGCAGCGCCTTGGGGTTGACCAACGCCACCTTGCTCCAGGCGTCGAGATCCGGGACCGCCGCGCTGACCAGCACCGGGCCCTTGAGGCGATGGCCCGCAGGCTTGTACACGGACCCGAACGCCTCCGCAAAGCTGCTCGCGCGCGGCTGAAATTTGATGAAGTCCCAGCCGAACTGCCGCGCGCGGTCGACAGTGATCGACGCGAGCTCTGTCGGCGACCACTCCTCTCGGTACGTGTGTCCCCACGCGCCGACCGGTGGGCGATCGGCGACGCCCATCGCAAGTGCGGCTTCCACTCGTCTTTGGCCGTTCACCGTTTCGAGTTTAAGCTGGACTTGGTGGAGGAGATGGGGGCGACCGCGGCGCGACTGCGAGCGGCAGCCGAGGCGAAGCCGATGCGGCTGCCGGTGAACCGGCGTGTCGACGAGACACATCACGCCGCCACTCCCGATGGCCTGTCGGTCTGGTACACGATCCAGGTCTCGCCCCACAGCCGCATCCAGGAGGCCGTCTTCGAGCGCACGGACCGCATGCCCACCGACGACGAGTGCAAGCAATGGCTCGACCTTCTCATCGTCGGCGCGCAGCCGGTCGAGGCGCCAGGCATGCCCGGATCGATGACACGACGTTTCGAGGCGTTCGAGCGCAGCCCCGAACGCGAGGCGCCGCTCGCCTGATGGCACTGACTGCATCCGTCATCGAAGAGCTGCGCCGGATCGTCGGTCGTGAATCCGTTATCGACTCGGCGAACGACCTGCGCATCTTTGAGCGCGACGCATCGATCGAAGGCGCGATACCTGACGCCGTGGTCTTGGCCTCGTCGACAGAACAGGTCTCCGGCGTGATCAAGGTGGCGGCGAAAAATCACATTCCAGTGGTGCTGCGCGGCGCCGGCACGGGACTGTCGGGCGGCGCGGTGACGATTCGTGGCGGCATCGCGCTGCAGGTGACCCGCATGCGGCGCATCCTCGAGATCGATCCGGTCGCGCAGACCGCGCTGGTTGAGCCGGGCGTGGTGAACCAGGAGCTGTCGCTCGCGGCCTCGTCGCACGGACTTTTCTACGCGCCCGACCCGTCAAGCCAGAAGGCCTGCACCATCGGAGGCAACGCGGCCGAAAACTCCGGCGGCCCGCACTGCCTCTACTACGGCGTGACGACCAATCACGTTCTCGGCATGGAGGTCGTGCTCGCCGACGGCAGCGTCCACTGGGTGAGCGGCGACACCGCCGACCGGGTCGGCATCGACCTGTGCGGCGTGCTGGTCGGGTCGGAGGGCACGCTGTGCGCGATCACCAAGATCAAAGTGCGCCTGCTCCGCATCCCGCCGAGCGTGGCCACGCTTCTGGCTGCGTTCCCGACCATCGAGACCGCGAGCCAGGCAGTGTCGGCGGTCATCGCGCGCGGCATCGTGCCGGCCGCGCTCGAGATGATGGACCGCGTTACCGTGGGCGCCGTCGAGGCGCACTACCACGCGGGTTACCCCACGGACGCCGGCGCTGTTCTGCTGGTCGAGGTCGACGGCATCGCCGAGGGGACTCGCGAGCTGATGGCCGCGGTGCGCGACGTGCTGGCCGAGAACCATGGGTACGCGATGCGAGAGGCGCAAACCCCGGCCGAGAGAGACCTGCTGTGGGCAGGCCGCAAGGGCGCAATCGGCGCGCTCGGAAGGATCAAACCGAACTACTACCTGCATGACGGGGTCGTTCCGCGGTCGCGGCTGCCTCAGGTCCTGTCGGCCGTGGGTGAGATCGGGGAGCACTACAAGCTGCCGGTCGCCAA
>DATHDR010000060.1:0-26061 GCA_035318965.1 Verrucomicrobiia bacterium
GTACGCCATCATCGATGAGGGCGATTGGTCCGTGCTTCATCTCACCGGCGGCGTAACCCTCGGCGTGAATGTACGAGATCTCCTTCAGCTTCAAGGCGCCTTCGAGGGCGACCGGGTAGCTGAGTCCGCGGCCGAAGTACATGAAGTTCTGGAACCTGCTGTACTTCCTGGCGAGCGTCGCGATCTCCTTCTCGCGCTCGACGAGCTCGCGGACCTGATCGGGAAGGGTCCGGAACGCGGCGACCAGCTCGTGCCTGCGCTCGAGCGAAACGCGACCGTTGACGGTCGCCATGCGAAGCGCCAGCAGGCTCAGGCTGACCATGTGGGCGGCCAGCGTCTTAGTCGATGCAACCGAGATTTCAGGACCCGAGTGCAGATAGATAGCGCCGTCTGCGTCGCGCGCCGCCGAGCTCGCGAACACGTTCGTCACGGCAACTGTCAGCGCGCCGCGATCCTTCGCGCCATGCAGCGCGACCAGCGTGTCGGCTGTCTCGCCTGATTGCGTGAGGACGACGGCGAGTGTCTTCGGCCCGAAGGTCGGGCGGCGGTAGCGAAACTCGGATGCGTCCTGCGAGCGTGCGGGGATTCCGGCCCAATCTTCGATGAGGTACTCGCCGATCATCGCCGCATGCCGCGACGTCCCCATGCCCAGGAGAAGGACCTCGTTGTAGCCGCGCAGCTTTTCGTCGTCGACGTCGAACTCGCGGAAGGAGACCAGGCCGTCGTCGGTCAAGCGTCCACGCATCGCGTTGGCGACAGCCTCCGGCGTTTCGTGGATCTCCTTGAGCATGAAGTGCTCGAATCCGCCTTTTTGTGCCTGGCTCACGTCCCAATCGACCTGGACGAACTTGGGCTTCACCGTGGTCCCGTCGAGGGTTGATACCTCGGCGCCGAGGGGCGTGACAGCGGCCACCTCTCCCTCGCCGAGGACGAGCACGTGCTTGGTGTACGGGATGATCGCGGTGATGTCGGAGGCGATGTAGAACTCCTTCTCGCCGATCCCGACCACCAGCGGAGCGTTCAATCGCGCGCCGATCAACAGCTCGGGGTCGTCTGTGGAGAACATCGCGAGGGCGTATGCGCCGCGAATGCGCTTGAGGGCGGCTCGAACCGCGGCGAGGAAGTCGCCCTTGTAGTTGGCCTCGATGAGGTGCGGGACGACCTCGGTGTCGGTCTCGGAGGTGAACTCGTGACCCTGCGCCTGGAGCTCGGCCCTGAGCTCGGCGAAGTTCTCGATGATGCCGTTGTGGACCACGAAGATCTTGCCGTGGCAGTCGGTGTGCGGGTGGGCGTTGATGTAGGTCGGCTTGCCATGGGTGGCCCAGCGGGTGTGCCCGATGCCCAGGTGGCCTGTCGGCATGTCGGCCTGGAGCTTGGAGATCAGGGTGTCGACCTTGGCCTCTGACTTGGTCAGGCTCGTGTGGGCGCCTTGCCCCGGCTTGGGGAGCTCCAGCACCGCCACGCCGGCCGAGTCGTAGCCACGATACTCGAGCCGCTTTAGGCTCTCCATCAGGATCGGGGTGGCTTCTCGATCGCCCAGGTAGCCGATGATTCCGCACATTTCTCTACTAGAACTCCTGGAGTGGGCTAAGGATTCGACCGGTGCTGGATTGAACGGCGGGACTTCGGGTCAGGTTACTCGTTGGGACCGCTTTTAGGGCTCGGAACGCCCCTCCGGCGCTTCGCGCCCCCCCGGCAAGCGGGGAGGAGTTGGGGCTCCCCTAGGGGGACGGGGGGACGTTCGGGTTCGCCGCGATCGTATACGTCACCTTGGCGACCGACACCGGCCCCGACATCCCGGCCGGGTACGGAATCTGGACCTGGAAGGTGGCGGTTGCCCTCGAGTTGCTCAAGTCGACAGGCGGCAGGGTGATCCGCTGGACCTGCGCCAGCTGGTCGGCCTGCCCGGTCAGGACCACAGTAATCGGGTCGATGGTCACCGAGGTCACGCGGTAGCCGGTCGGAGGCGGGTGCGACGGAGCCGAATCGACCAGGGCGACGGACCTGCTGGTGGTACCGGTTCGCGCCTCGACGTGCAGGCTGACCGTACTGATGTCCAGGCCCGACGTGGGCACGGTCTGCGTCAGCTTGGCTACATCCAGTGTCGTGTTTCCCTGCCTGAGGATGACCGACTGGGTGAGCACGTCGTAGCTGCTGTTGTCGATGGGGTTCGGGAAGGGGGCGACGGCCTTCAGGTCGACTTCCCAGGCCGCGGGGCCGCTGAAGTGCACCACACACGGGCTCCCCGGGCAGCGTGCTTCGGCTTTGGTCACCTCCCACCCCGCCGCAGCGTGGTAATCCACCCCCACCTGCAGCTGCGCCACGCTCAGCCGGTCGATGTTGACAGCGAATGGCGGCGGGTTCTGCACCTTGACGTTGTCCACCAGAGCCCTCGCGACAACGTTGAGCTTCACCGCCGGGCCGGGGGCTGCCTTGGTCGCGTCGACCACCGCCACGATGCTGTCAGGGGTCATCGTCGTGATGACGTCGGCGAGACCGTTCACCGTCACCATGGTCGTGGTTGGCGGGTTGATGAGGACGAGGTCGGGTGAGACCGTGTAGTGCACGGGGATCTTGAAGGCTTTCGTCGACGGCGGATTTTGCGAGAAGGCCACCGCTCCCAGCATCAGCACTCCGAGGCCGAAAGCGAGGAGCTTCAGGCGCCAGTCGTCGACGATCAGGTTCACCTGCGGAACCTCAGGAAGCCATTGCCGTTGGTCGGCGATGGCACCTTCACGCTGACCCGGCGGCGCAGGCCGTCCGCGTCCAGGTTGCGAGTTATCTTTCCCTCTTCGATCACCGATATGTTTCCAGTCTCTTCTGAGACTACGAGGACCAGGGCGTCTGATGCCAGCGACAGGCCCAGCGCCGCGCGGTGACGTGTGCCGAGCCTCTCGCGCACCGCGCCTTCCTCAGGCAGCGGCAGCAGGCAGCCCGCGGCGACGATCTTGTCCCCGCGCACGATGACGGCGCCGTCGTGCAGCGGCGAGTTGGGATAGAAGATCGACTGCAGCATCTCGGCGGAGATCTCTCCGTTGATCCGCACGCCCGTCGCGGCGTAATCCTCAAGCCCGACGTCGCGCTCGAACGCGATCAACGCCCCGGTCTTCTTGGTGCTCAAGCGCTCGGCGGCGCGGATGGCCTCCGAGATGGCCTGGCTGTAGAGGCGAGTGTTGTAACCCGAGAGCGGGCGGCCGATGTGCCCGAGGCGGCCCAGCTGGTCGAGCGCCCGGCGCAGCTCGGGCTGGAACATGACGATGACCGCGATGATGATGAAGGACGTGGCGTTCTTGAACAGCCACGAGAGAAGGATCAGGTTGAACTGCGTGGCGACCACGCCGGTGACCGCCAGCAGGATGAGGCCGACGAGGATCTGCGTACCCTGGGTGCCGCGCAGCAGGCGCAGCAGCTGGTAGAGGACGAAGGCGACCACCGCCACGTCGATCACCTCGACCAGGCCGAGGTGACGGATGACCTCGCCGAGCTGCTGGAAGAACTGCTGCACTATTCCCCGGCTCCAAGCAGCAGCGTCATCAAGGCCATCTGCGCGTAGAGCCGGTTCTCGGCCTGGTCGAACACAACCGAGCGAGTGCCGTCGATGACCTCGTCGGTCACCTCCTCACCGCGATGCGCCGGGAGGCAGTGCATGAAGACGGCCCTGGGCGCGGACTCCATCACGGCCTGGTTGACCTGGTACGGCGCAAAAGCCTTACGCCTGGCTTCCATCTCGCTCTCGTGTCCCATCGATGCCCATACGTCTGTGTAGATCGCTGTCGCGTCGTCCAGTCCGGCCAGGTCGCTTGTCAGCGCGACCTGAAGCTTGCCGGTGCTGATGCTACGCGCGCGCTCGAGCACCTCAGCCTTGGGGTGGTATTCGGGCGGCGTGATGACCGTGAGCGCAAAGCCGGCAAGCGCCGAAGCCTCGATCAACGAGGCCACGATGTTGTTTCCGTCACCGATGTAGACGACCTGCTGCTTCGACAGCTCGCCCTTCACCTCTTCGAGGGTGACGAGGTCGGCGAGGACCTGGCACGGATGCGAACGGTCGGTTAGGGCGTTGATGACGGGCTTGGTGGACGACGCCGCAAGCTCGAGAGGGTCCTGGTGGCTGCGCAGGCGGGCGACGATTCCATCCACATATCGATCCAGCACGCGCGCGGCGTCGCCGACGGTTTCCCTGACGCCCAGCTGCACGTCCTGCTCGGAGAGGGTGGTGGACTTTCCTCCAAGCCTCGCGATGCCGACCTCGAAGGACACCCTTGTGCGATGGGAGGGTTTCTGAAACAGCATGGCGATATGGCGGCCGTCCAGCGGTCTGCCCGGCCGGCGTCCCACCTTCTTGATCGAGTGAGCGAGGTCGAGCACCTGGCGCAGCTCGCGCGCATCGAGGTCTGCGATGTCCAGGAAGTCACGGCCCTGAAGAGCTTTCACCGAAGCGATCATGATGCCTCGCCCGGTGGTTAGAGGCGCGGTTCGATCAGCTCTCCGGCGACGACCGGCGAGATGGCCAGGTCGCGAGCGGAGTCGAATTCAGGGAGGCGGGCGCGAAGCCTGGAATCGTCCCGGAGCCGGAGTATCAGATCGCGGCAGGCCGCAGGCGCCAGACCGAACTGGGCCGGCTTGAAAGCGAGCGCCGGCTCGTTCTTGAGGTTGATGGTGAGCCGGTCGGTCAGCTTCACGTGAGGCCATGAATCTGGCTTGGAGAGCGTCACCGTCTCCATCGCCGCCCACACGGCGCGCATCTCGTGCCGGCCGACGATCACGACCAACCGGTCGCGGAAGAACCCGAGCTTGCCGGAAGGCCAGGTCTTCAGCCTCCAGCCGGCCCAACCGATGATGACAAGCCCACCCAGCGCTCCACCAGCCAGCGCGACGGCGGCGACCCACCCGCCGGGAAGTTCCATCGCGGCGACTGCCGCGAGGGCCGCAAAGCCAAGCACGCACGCAAGGCCCGCAGCCCCCAGCGTCACGATCGACCTGCGCGATCTCACATAGATCAAGCGCGCCCCACCAGCGAGTAGTGTATTCCCAGCCATGGACGTGATCGCAGAGCGAAACGCCATCGACAAAATGGTGTCCGGCAAGACGGTGTGCACACTGTTCGCGGATGCCGTCGCCAAGGGTGGCGACCAGCCCGCGCTCCACTGGAAAGAGGCCGGCGAGTGGCGCTCCCTCACGTGGAACGGCTACCGAGACGAGGTCGCGGCGATCACGCTGGCCCTGCGCTCGATGGGCTTTGGGCCAGGGCAGTTTGGCCTGATCATGGCCCGCAACATCCCGGCTCACGTGATCGCCGACCTGGGCATCGTGCACGCCGGCGGCACGGCGATCAGCGTCTACAACACGCTCGCGCCCGAGCAGGTCGAGTACGTCGCCAACCATTCCGAGGCGACGGTCGCCTTTGTCGAGGACGAGGCGTTCCTCGACAAGTTCCTCGCCATCCGCCCCTCCACACCCCACCTGCAGCACCTCGTGCTGATCCGCGGCTCGGCGCCCGCCGGTGTCGACACGTGGGAGTCGCTGGTGGTGAAGGGACGCGAGATGTACGCGCAGTCACCGGCTGACTTCGTGGCTTCGTGGAAGGCCGTCGGCCCGGAGGACACCGTCAGCCTGATCTACACGTCAGGCACAACCGGGCCGCCCAAAGGCGTCATGTACTCGCACAACAATGTCGCCTGGACGCTGGAGTCGGCACGCCGAGTCCTCGAGCTTCACAACGAGACGCTGCTGAGCTACCTCCCGCTGGCGCACGTCGCGGAGCGATTCACCTCCCAGTGGGGCGCTATCTACAACGGGCATGAGGTCTATCTGTGCCCCGATCCAAATGAGCTGCTGCCATACCTGATCGAAGCGAGGCCGACCGCGTTCGTGGGAGTGCCGCGGGTGTGGGAGAAGCTGATGGCCGGGCTGCAGGCAGGGATCGCGGCGGAGCCGGACGAGGCAAAGCGACAGATGGCCCAAGGAGCGATTTCGGCGGCGGTGACCGCCTACCGCCTGCGTCGAGACGGCCAGCCTGTCCCGGACCAGCTGGCGGGCGGGGTCGAGCGTGCTCAGCCGTTTTTCGGCCTGCTTCGCGCGAAGATCGGTCTCGACCGCTGCCACCTTGCCGTCACCAGCACCGCGCCGTGCCGGCCGGAGGTGCACGAGTTCTGGGCGGCGCTTGGCATGCCGCTGTACGAGGTTTGGGGCATGAGCGAGCTAACTGGCCCTGCCACCGCGGTGCCACACGCTGAGCACAAGGCCCCTTCGATCGGCAAGGCGATCGCGGGGGTCGAGGTCAAGCTCGGGGAGGACGGCGAGCTGTTGGTGCGCGGCGGGAACGTGATGGTCGGCTACTACAGAGACCCGGAAAAGACCGCGGAGACGATCGACTCCGACGGTTGGGTGCACAGCGGAGACATCGGTCAGCTCGACGCCGACGGGCAGTTCCGGATCGTCGACCGCAAGAAGGAGCTGATCATCAACTCGGCCGGGAAGAACATCTCGCCCTTGAACCTCGAGGCGCTGGCGAAGTCGAGCCCGATCATCGGCCAGGCGGTCGCGATCGGAGACGGGCGGCAGTTCATCTCAGTGCTGCTCGTCCTTGACCCGCAGGTGGCGCCCGCATGGGCGAAGGCGCACGGCATCCCAGCCGCATCCTTGTCCGAGCTTGCCGATCACCCAGCGGTCGTGGATGAGGTGCGGCGCGCGCTGACCCAGGCCAACACCCACGTCTCGCGCGTGGAGCAGTTCAAGCGCTTCACGATCCTTGGGACGGAGTGGTCGCCCGAGTCGGAGGAGCTGACCCCGACGATGAAGCTCAAGCGCCGCGTGATCCACAGCAAGTACCAACCGCAGATCGATGCGATGTACGCGAATCCTCCGGGCGGCCACTCAGTGGATCCGGCTCGGGAGGGGGCGGCAGCGGGCTAGCACCTGGCAATCCCCGCATCCGACGGTCCTATACGTCTTTCGTCGCGGCACCAAACCCGCATTCCACGGTCCGATGCGCTAGCTCCTCGTCCTCGCCGCCGGCTTGAAGCCCATCACCGCCTCGGTGAACAGGCGTGTCGCGAGCCGGCTCTTTGGCTCACCGGTACGCGAGGCCAGCTTGGTGAGCTGGTCGACGACTTTGGGCTCGACGTTGAGCCTGTAGAGCTGCTTGACGACTGGCGCTTTTTCCTTCATCGATTCAGACCTCCGAGATTTGGTTGGTGTTGACGGCCTGAGTTTCGGGTGGGCTACGGCCTGACGCCAACCCAGCTTGTTAAGGACAATTGCCCCGACTTGGAGATGGACCTTCATTGGCACCAGGGTCAGACGCTTGCGGCGGGCCAGGTGGCGGAGTTCAAGGTGTGGGCTGAGCTGGTGCGCCAATCGCTAGGCGGGCTGCACATTTTCCTGCCGCTCCGAGATTTGGGGATTGACGGCGTCGTGCACAGGCTTGGTGACGGGTCGTATATGCCGGTCCAGGTGAAGGGCAGGACGGAGCTGACCCCGGCCGGCCAGGTCCACATCACCGTCACGGCGACCAGCATGGTGGACGACCACGCGCTTGTCGTGGCGACGCTTGTGGAAGGCGAGCAGCTCGGTCCTTTTGTTCTCGTCGTTGACGAGGCGGCCTTCAAAGAACTGGCTGTCCACAACGAGGTCGGTGGCCGCGAATACCTGACGGCGGCATTCCAGCTGCATGCAGGCGGCGATTCGCGCTGGGCTCCATACCTGGTGGCTCGGGAGAGACTGGCGGAGCGGTTCGGGGTCGTGGTTCCCGCCGGCATCGCGCCGACGGAGGATGCGCTTGCAGTGGGGGTTGATCGGGGGCACGAGGGTTTCCTGGGTGAGATGGAGGTGGTTAGACGCCTGGCCGAGGCTGACTCGCTCAATCTCTTCCGGCCGTTTCCCGACCTGGAAACGGTGGAGGTGCTCGCTCGCCACGTTTCGACGCGACGCTTTCTCGGGATCCAGGTCAAGACCGTCGGGTGGGACAAGGATCACCTCGAGAATCGCGTTTACGTCAGGCGGGCGAGCTTCAGATCGTCGCCGTCGACATTTATCTGTGTGCTGGGGTGGGATCGCGACGCGGGTCTGTTCGAAGACGATTGCCTGCTCATCCCGAGCGTGGAATTGCCTGACATCGCGAGGGCTGACGGCGAGTGGATGGAACTGGAGCTGGTGCCTGGAGCGATGCGGCACCGGCGCACCGATCGGTATCGCAAGTCGCTGATGTCGCTGGGACTTACGGTCGAATCGCTTCTCGCGTGATGCGTTAGGTGAGCTTCGTGCTCAATCGGTCGATGTTGGCCGGCGCGACCCCAGCGGCTTCGAGGTACGACTCCAGCCCGCCCCATGTCTGTTCGGCGTATTCGAGGGTGCCCAGCATCCACTCCGGTGGGCAGCGCAGCTCGTCTCGCATCGACTCAAGCCGGTCGGGTGCGGCCTTGGCCAGCCATTCGGCGTAGCGGGTCGCGAGCTGCGTGTCGGTTTCAGCGTAGTCGTCTCCGATCGCCTCGGCCTCGACGCCGGCGAGCGACAGCATCATCGCCGCCACCAGGCCAGTCCGGTCCTTGCCGGCGAAACAATGAAATAGGACAGGACCCTCGGCTTGAGCTATCGCGTTGAAGATCGCTCCAAGCCCGAGCTGGCACCGGTCGAGCATGAGCCTGTAGCGGTCGGGCATCGTCGGGGCTTCGTTGAGGAACGGCACGGTCTCGTCGTCGACGAGCGCGAGGTGAAGGTAGACCGGGCCGTTGCTCTCGGTCTCGGGGTCTGGTGTGGGGATGTGACTGACGCTCTGGAATTGTGAGAAAGGCGGGCCGGGCGAACCCTTGCGTTCCGATTCAGCCCGCAGGTCGATCACGGTCGTGATGCCGTAGTCGATCATCGCCTGCCGGCCGGCTGGGGTCAGGCTCGCCACGTTGTCCGATCGGATGAGGACTCCGCTCCGGGTGATTCCGTGGCGGGCGGGCAGGCCGCCGAGGTCGCGCGTGTTTCGACAGTCGGGCCAGTCCAGACGGCGGGAGGGGAACTCCAGCTTTAGCGCTTTGTGTACTGGGGAGCTTTCCGGGCCCTCTTCAGTCCGTACTTCTTACGCTCCTTCATTCGCGCGTCGCGTGTCAGCAGGCCGGCCTTTTTGAGGGCGGGGCGGAAGTCTGGGTCGAACTTGATGAGAGCTCTGGCGATGCCGTGCGAGATCGCGCCGGCCTGGCCGCTCGTGCCTCCACCGAACACCTTGACCGTGATGTCGAACTTGCGCTGGGTGCTCGTGATCCGCAATGGGGCCAGGGCAGCCATCTCGAGGACCCTCCGCCCGAGATATGCGAGCGTGTCCTTCTCGTTGATGGTCACACGGCCCTCGCCGGGCTGTATGCGCACCCGCGCGACGGCGTTCTTGCGGCGGCCGGTGCCTCGGTGGAACAAATCAGCCAATCTTCAGGTCTCCCTTCTCGTCGAAGGACAGAGCCTTCGGCTTCTGTGCCTGGTGGCCATGCTCGGCACCGGCGTAGACGCGAAGACGGGTGAGCATATCCGCACCGAGCGTGTTGTGCTGCAGCATCCCTTTCACCGCGTTGGTGAGCGGGAATGTGGGGTCGATCTCCTGCGCGCGCTGCAGGGACCTTATCCGCAGCCCGCCGGGGTAGCCGCTGTATCGCGTGTACTTCTTGTCGCCGAGCTTGGCGCCGGTCACTTTGATCTTCGAGGCGTTGATCACCACCACGTGGTCACCGCTGTTCAGGTGGGGCGTGAAGGTCGGCTTGTGCTTGCCGCGCAGGACCTTGGCCACGCCTGACGCCAGACGGCCAAGCACCTGGTCCGTGGCATCGACCACAAACCACTCGCTCTTAAGATCCGCGGCTTTCGCCGTCCATGTCTTCTGCTTGCTCATTTCTTTCTTTGGGGTTCCCTAGTAAACCACTTCCACCAACGTCAGGCCCCCCGCGGGGGCCGTGCGCGCCGCCCGGCGGCGATCGTGCGCTTCGAGGACCTCTCCCACCCACTCCGGTGGCCGCCGGCCGCGGCCGACGTCGGCCATCGCGCCCGCGATGCTCCTCGCGAGACCGCGCAGGAAGCCCTCGGCGACCAGCTCCAGCTCGACGATGTCGCCGCGTCGCAGAACGCGGGCGGAGCGCATCTCGCGCACCCTTGCGTCCGGCGGCTCCGAAGCCGAGCAGTAGCTGGTCCAGTCGTGCTTGCCGACGAGAGCCTTCGCGGCTTTCGCCATCGCGTCCGCATCCAGCGGACCTCGAACCTGCCAGCAGCGGCCTCGCTCGAGCGCCGGCCTGGACGGACGGTCCTGGTAGCGGTAACGGTAGCGGCGCCAGCGGGCGGAGTAGCGAGCGTGGAAGGTGTCGGGCACCTCCTCAGCGGACAGGACCGCCACGTCAGGGGGTAGCTTTGCGTTGAGCGCTCCGACCAGCCGGCGGGGCGAGATCCGCCCATCCGTCTGGAAGCTCACGACCTGGCCCTCGGCGTGGGCGCCAGCGTCGGTCCGACCCGCCGCGTACACCTTCAACTCTTGACCCGTGATCTCGCGAAGCGCTCTCTTCAGCTCAGCTTCGACTGTTCGGCCTTTTGCCTGCTGCTGCCAGCCGGCGAAGCCGCTCCCGTCGTATTCCAGCACGACTTTGATATTCACTTTTTAAGAGCCGCTGGGTGACGGCCGGAGTAAATCCGGCCGAGGCACCACGCGATATTCAATTCCTAACTGTCAGTCAACCAGCTCGATGATCACCATTGGGGCGGCATCGCCCAGTCGGGGACCCTTGTGGATGATTCGTGTGTAGCCGCCGGGCCTCTCGGCGAGGCGGGGGATCAGGTTTGAGAAGAGGCGTTCCACCACCTCGGGCTTGGAGATCTCCTGCGCCACAGCGCGGCGCGCGTTGAGGTCCTGGCCCTTCGCGGTGGTGATCAACCGAGCCACCCATCGCGTCAGCTCTTTGGCCTTCGGCTCGGTCGTCGTGATGCGGCCGCTCTCGAGCAGGGACGTGCACAGGTTGCGCATCAGCGCCTTGCGCGAGTCCGTGTCCCGATTGAATCGGCGGCCGCTCCGTTGATGTCTCAACTGACGCTCCTACCTTGAACAGCCTTGCGGCAAGGTTTATCGGGGTCCCCGCGAAATCGAAGATTTCGTGGGGTGATCTGATGGCGCATGAGGTTTAGCTAGCCCCGGAGGACCGTGCCCATCTCCTCGGGCTTGATGAAGCCCTTCTCGACGAGCTTCTCCTTGATCTCGTCGAGGGACTTGCGCCCGAAGTTGCGCAGCGCGAGCAGCTCCTCCTCACGCTTCTGGAGAAGCTGGCCCACCGTCTGGATCTCGTTCGCCTTGAGGCAGTTGAACGCGCGAACGGAGAGGTCGAGCTCCTCGATCGGCGTGTCCATCAGCCGGTTCTGGCCGGCCTTCTCGCCCCGCATCTCGGCCTCGTGCTTCTCGATCGAGTCGCGGAAGCGGACGAAGAGGTTCAGGTGCTGGGTGAAGAGCTCAGCCGCGTGGCTGACCGCTTCCTCGGGCGACATCGTGCCGTCCGTCCAGACCTCGATCAGCAGGCGGTCGTAGTCGGTCGACTGGCCGACACGGGTCTTCTCGACCGTGAAGTTGGCCTTCTCGACCGGGGAGAAGATGGCGTCGATCGGGATCACCCCGATGGGCTGCCCCTCGCGCTTGTTGCGCTCGGCCGGGACGTAGCCCTTGCCACGCTCGACGTTCAGCTCCATCCGCAGGTGGCCCTTGGCCGCCAGCGTGCAGATGTAGAGATCGGGGTTGACGATCTCGACGTCAGACGAGGCCTGGATGTTCGAGGCACGCACCTCGGCCGGGCCCTTGACGTCGAGGATCAGGGTCACAGGGTCCTCGGTGAAGCTCTTCAAGCAGAGCCGCTTGAGGTTGAGGATGACCTCGGTCACGTCCTCTTTGACGTGCGGGATGGCCGTGAACTCGTGAGCGACCCCGTCGATCTGGATCGACGTGACCGCCGCGCCCCACAGCGACGAGAGCAGCACGCGTCGAAGCGTGTTGCCGAGCGTGGTGCCGAACCCGGGGTCAAGCGGCTCGATGTCGAACTTCCCGTAGTTCGCGCTCGTCTCGAGCTTGCGCACCTGGGGGGTGACTGTCATCTGCGTGTCAATTGCCAATTGGGAACTCCCTTTACCGTGAATAGAACTCGACGATCAACTGTTCCTCGACTCCCGTCTCCATCTCGTGACGCTCCGGCCGGGCGAGGATCTTGGCGGACTTGTCGTCCGCGCTGAATGAAAGCCATGACGGCACCGGCCGTACCCTGGATGCCTCGAGCGCGACGTCGATCACGCCGTTGGCGGGCTTGACCTTCAGCACGTCGCCGACCTTGAGCTGGTATGACGGCACGTTGACCGTCTTCCCGTTGACCTCGAAGTGGCGGTGCGAAACAAGCTGACGGGCTTGCTTGCGCGACGTGCCCAGGCCGAGCCGGTAGATCACGTTGTCGAGGCGAAGCTCGAGATGGCGCAGCAGGTTCACGCCTGTGACGCCCGGCTCGGTCGCCGCCGCAGTGAAGTAATTGCGGAACTGCTTCTCGAGCAGGCCGTAGATGCGGCGTGCCTTCTGCTTCGCGCGCAGCTGCAAACCGTAGTCCGACGTCTTGCGCTTGCGCGCCTGACCGTGCATGCCGGGCGCGAACGCGCGGCGCTCGATGGCGCACTTCGGCGTGTAGCAGCGCTCGCCCTTCAGGTAGAGCTTGGCGCCTTCGCGGCGGCAGAAACGGCAGACAGGGCCGCTGTAGTTCGCCACTAGACTCGCCTCCGCTTGGGTGGCCGGCACCCGTTGTGCGGGATCGGCGTCACGTCCGTGATCGCGCTGACCTCGAGACCGGTCGCCTGAAGCGATCGGATCGCGGCCTCGCGTCCAGCGCCCGGGCCGCGCACGAAGACCTCGATCGAGCGCATGCCGTGCTCGAGGGCCTTCTTGGCCGTCGCCTCGGCGGTCTGCTGGGCGGCGAACGGCGTCGACTTGCGGCTTCCCTTGAAGCCCTGCGCGCCGGCCGAGCCCCAGGAGATCACGTTTCCATCGATGTCGCTGATCGAGATGATGGTGTTGTTGAACGTGCTCTGGACGTGAGCCTGCCCGTTGACGACGTTCTTGCGCTCCCGGCGGCGGGTGCGAACTACTTTCTTTTTGGTCATTACTTGCCCGCTTTCACCTTCTTCTTGCCGGCGACCGCGCGCTTCGGACCGCGGCGGCTCCGGGCGTTGGTGCGGGTGCGCTGGCCGCGCACGGGAAGGCCGCGGCGGTGGCGAGAGCCCCGGTAGGAGCCGATCTCGGTCATGCGCTTGATGTTCTGGGCCACCTCGCGGCGGAGGTCACCCTCGATGAGCAGCTCCTTGGCGGTGGCCATCCGGTCGATGATCTGCCGCAGGCGGCCGACCTCCTCCTCGCTGAGGTCCTTGACCCGCGTGTCCGGGTTGATACCCGCCGTCTTGATGAGCTTGCGTGCGGTCGCGTTTCCGATGCCCATGATGTAAGTCAGGGAGATGACGGCACGCTTCTGCGGGGGTATGTCTACGCCGGCGATTCTTGCCATTTAGTCCTTTAGCCCTGCCTCTGCTCGTGTTTCCACCCCACGAAATCTTCGATTTCGCGGGGACCCCGGAATCGTTCTCTCGATGGCAATTCCAAAGTCATCCTTGCCTCTGCTTGTGTTTCCACCCCACGAAATCTTCGATTTCGCGGGGACCCCGGAATCTTTCTCTCGATGCCAATTCCAAAGTCATCCTTGCCTCTGCTTGTGCTTGGGCGTCTTGGAGCAGATCACGCGGACCACCCCGTTGCGCTTGATCACCTTGCAGCTGGAACACATCTTCTTGACGGACGGCCGTACCTTCATCTCCAAATCTCTCGAATTCGCCCTCGGGACCGGTCGCTGCTCGCAAGCTCGACCCCCACCTTGTCCCCAGCCAGAAGCCGGGTGAAATGGGTGCCTGCACGATCGGCGACGTGAGCCAGGACTTTCGCCCCGTTCTCGAGCTCAACCCGGTATACGCCGTTGGGGAGAGGCTCCACCACGACCCCCTTCACGAGTGAGGGGCGTTGGGGCACGAAACGCGAGTATACCAAAGCTCGCGGCTCCTCATTTGGGGCGGTAGGCGCCATCGCGAGCGCCTCCATCCGGCGCTGCGCGCCACCTTCCCCGCTGGCGGGGAAGTGACCATTCTTATGCGAGGGGGTTGGCGGTCAGGACGACCGGCCCCCGGTCGGTAATCGCCACGGTGTGCTCGAAATAGGCCGAAAGCCGGCCGTCGGCGGTGCAGATCGTCCAGCCGTCCGGCTTCATGTACACCTCGTGGGAGCCCGCGTTGACCATCGGCTCGATCGCCAGGGTCATCCCCGCCTTGAGCCGGGGCGGGGTGCCGGGGTTGCCGAAGTTGGGCACCTGAGGATCCTCGTGCATCTGGCGGCCGATGCCGTGGCCGACGAACTGGCGAATGACGGAGAACCCGGCCGCCTCCACGTGCTTCTGGATCGCGGACGAGACGTCGCCCAGGAAGCCGCCCGGGCGGGCCTTGTCGATGCCGATGTAGAGGGCCTCTTCGGTCACCTTGAGCAGGCTTTGGGCCTCTTTGGTGATCTTGCCAACGCCGACTGTGATCCCGACGTCCGCCCAGAACCCTTCGAGGACCAGGCCGAGGTCGAGGCTGACCAGGTCCCCGGCGGCGATCTTGCGGTTGCCCGGGATGCCGTGAACTGCCTCGTCGTTGATCGAGACGCAGATCGAGCGTGGGAAGCCGTGGTAGCCAAGGAATCCGGGGGTTGCGCCGCCTTCTCGGATCAGGCGGTCGGCGATCTTGTCGAGCTCGATCGTCTTGACCCCAGGCTCACACGCCTCCTTCAGAGGGGGGAGCACGGACGCGAGCAAGCTGCCCGCACGGGCCATCAGGTCGATCTCGTGTGCGGTCTTGAGGTTGATCATGCGGTTTGCCTGTTGGTGGTGGGGGCCGTCACGGCAGCCAGGACCTGGCGGCTTATCTCATCGATTGTTCCCGTGCCGTCGATCTCGGAAACCAGGCCCTCCCCCCGATAGTGCTCCAGCACCGGGATCGTCTTCTGGAGATAGATCTCGATCCTCGGCTTCACGGCCTCCGCCTTGTCGTCGTCCCGCTGGACGAGAGCGCTGCCGTCGGCTGCACAGGCCTCGGTCGCCGGTGGGTAGGTGCGCTGGCATTTGGGGCAGACGAGCCTGCCGGACAGGCGACGGAGCAGCTCGTCGGTGTCGACCCTTAAATACAGGACCCGGTCGAAGCGGCGGCGGAGCCCTCCCATTAAGGAGTCGAGGGCTTCAGCCTGGGGGATGGTGCGTGGGAAGCCGTCGATGATGAAGCCCCGTTTGGAGTCGGGCTGCCGGAGCCGGTTGTTGATGATCGCGATCATGATGTCGTCCGAAACATACTGGCCGGCCGCCAGGATGGGTTGGGCAAGCCGGCCGAACTCGGTGCCGGCCTGGATCTCGGCGCGGAGCATGTCGCCGGTGGCGATGTGTGGGATGCCGAAATGGGTGCGCAGCATGTTGGCTTGCGTTCCCTTGCCGCTGCCAGGGGCGCCGTACAAGAGCAGGTTCATCGGCCCCCCACCCTGGCCCTCCCCCTGCGGGGGAGGGGGAATACCGGCCTCATCTAATAAATCCCCGGTACTGACGCATTACCAACTGTGTTTGCAGCTGCTTCATCGTGTCGAGCGCTACGCCCACGACGATGAGTATGGCGGTGCCTCCGAGATACATCTGTTGATGCGGTATGCCCGAGATCTTTGCTGTGGCAATGGGCAAGATGACGGTGATGAACCCCAGGAAAGTGGCGCCGGCGAATGTCACGCGGTTCATGACCGCGGCGAGGTAGTCCGCGGTCGGACGTCCCGGGCGGATTCCCGGGATGAAGCTCGAGTAGCGTTTGAGGTTGTCGGCCACGTCGTTCACGTCGAATGTGATCGCCGTGTAGAAGTACGTGAACCCGAACGTAAACGCGAAGTAGAGAGCGTTGTACGTGATCGCCATCGGCAGGTTCGATGTGTCGGGCGCGAAGTTGCCTCTCACCCACGCGGCCGCCTTGTAGTACCAGGTGTCCGGCGGCGCGCCCGTGAAGTAGTTGGCGACGATGGTCGGCAGGAACATCACGGAGATGGCAAAGATGATCGGGATCACACCCGCGTGGTTGACACGCAGCGGCAGGAAGCTGGCGCGGCTCTGCACCTGCTTCAAGCCGACGGTTCGTTGCGCGGATTGGATGGGAATCTTCCTCACCGCTTGCTGCACCTCGATGATCACCGCGGTCATCCCCAGCGCGATCAGGCCGAAGATGATAAAGGGCACGTAGTCCGCAAGACCGCCGCCGGTGGAATGCGCGCTGAACACCGACGCGACGCCCTGCGGCCCGCGGCCGATGATGCCGGCGAAGATGATCAGCGAGACGCCGTTGCCGATGCCGTACTCGGTGATGAGCTCACCGAACCACATCAGCATCACCGTGCCTGCGGTCAGGACCAGCACGATCTGCAGGCGCTGGAACCAGTCGAGCGTGCCGAGGATGGAGGGCGTGGTGTTCTGGAAGAGAACGGTGAATCCATACGCCTGGCCTGCGCCCAATGCGACGGTGAGGTAGCGGCTCCAGCGGGTGATCCGGCGGCGGCCTGCCTCGCCCTCTTTGGAGATCTCCTTGATCCGCTCGGAGATCACCGTCATGAGCTGCATGATGATCGTGGCATTGATGTAGGGATTCATGCCCATGGCCACGACGCTGAAGCGGGACAGGCCTCCACCCGAGAAGAGGTCGAGCAGGCCGAGCAGCGCCTGGGAGTTGAAGAGCTGGGCCAGCGCGGCCTGGCTCGCGCCGGGGACCGCGACGTTCGAGAAAAGCCGGAAGATGACCAGGATTCCGCCCGTGAACAGGATCTTGTTGCGGAGCTCAGGCAGGCGGAAAGCGTTGACCAGGGCTTCGAGCAGGTTCATCCGCTAAACCTCGTCGGGAGGGGTGGCCTCCTCGACTGCTGCCGGTGGCGCGGTCGCGCCTTTCTTCTCACGCTTTGGCTTCGGCGCCTCTGCCTCTGCCGCGGCCCTGGGAGCTTCCGCTGTCGGAAGTGGTTTCGGCGCTTTGGCGGCCGTCCGGCGAGGACCGATCTTGCGCGGCTCGCCCAGCACCTTGACGCTGCCTCCGCTCTTTTCGATCGCTTCTCGCGCGCTGGTGCTGAAGAAATGCGCCTCGACGGTCAGCTTGCGCTTGAGGCCGCCAGTGCCGAGGATCTTGACTTCCTTGCCCGGGTGAACGAGCCCGGCCTCGACCAGGGTCTCGACGTCGACCTTCGCGCCGTCTTTGAAGCGGCTCAGCTTGGAAAGGTTGACCACCGAGTAGATCCTCTTGAACGGGTTCTTGAAGCCGGGCAGCTTGGGAATGCGCTGGGCGAAGGGCATCTGGCCGCCCTCGAAACCGAGGCGGAAGCCCTGGCTGCGCGCGTTCTGGCCCTTCTGGCCTCGCCCCGAGGTCTTGCCGCGGCCTGACCCGGTGCCGCGACCGACGCGGTCTGCCTTTCGATGGGCTCCGGGCGCCGGCTTGAGGTCGTGAAGCTGCATCGCTTTACTTACCTCTCGCGTGCTTCTTGTTCGAGCGCGAGCGCCAGATCTTGTACTGGCTGCGCTTGGGGCGGATGTAGGGCTCGCCCTCAACGGCGACCAGGAAGTTCACGGCCTTGAGCATCCCGCGCACCGCCGGGTTGTCCGGGAGCTCGCGGGTCTGGTTCATGCGCCGGAAGCCGAGCGATTGCACCGTCGCCTTCACCGCTGGGATGGCGCCGATGGTGCTCTTCCTAAGCGTGGCTTTCAGGGTCTTGCTCTTGGCGGCGGTCACTTCGTCTCCACTGGTGTGGATGCTTCGGCGCCGTTGGTGGCTACGCCTTCCTGGCGGCGGTATGCGTTCGCCAGGCGCCTTCCGACGATCTGCTCTACCTCTTTGCCGCGCAGCTCCGCCACCTGCTGGGCCGTCCGCAGCTGCTGAAGCGCGGCGAGCGTGGCCCGCACCGTGTTGATCGGGTTGTTCGTGCCGTGTGACTTGGTGAGGATGTCCTTGATCCCGGCAGTCTCGATCACGGCACGCATCGCGCCGCCGGAGATGACGCCGGTGCCCGGCGCGGCGGGCTTGAGCATGATGCGAGCGGCGCCAAGCTTGAGGCGCACCTCATGCGGGATGGTTGTCCCGACCATCGGCACCGTGATCATGTTGCGCTTGGCGACCTCCATGCCCTTGCGGATCGCCTCGGTCACCTCGCGAGCCTTGCCGATGCCGGCGCCGACGCGTCCGTTCATGTCGCCGACCACGATCAGAGCGCTGAACGAGAACTTGCGACCGCCCTTGACCACCTTGGCCACGCGGTTGACGCGGACGACGCGGTCGGCAAGCTCAGAACGCTCGCCGCTCGAGTGAGGATATCGGCTGCCCATTCGGTCCTAAAACTCCAGTCCGGCTTCGCGCGCGGCGTCAGCCAGAGCCTTGATTCTGCCGTGGTAGAGGAACCCGCCTCGGTCGAAGACCACCGAGCTCACGCCCGCGGCTTTGGCCTTCGCGGCGATCGCCTTGCCGACCTTCGCGGCCTCTTCCATGCCATTGCCCTTCGCCTTCAGCTCGACGGTCGACGCAGACGCGAGCGTGCGGCTGGCCCCATCGTCGATGAGCTGCGCGTAGACATGGTTGATGCTGCGGAAGACGGCCAGGCGTGGACGCTCGGGCGTGCCGCTCATGTTCACGCGCACGCGCTTGTGTCTCTTCAGGCGGTTTACCTTGCGGTCTGTTCGCTTGATCATGCGGAGGTTTTGGCTCCCTTGCCGGCCTTCCCGGCCTTGCGGCGGATCTTCTCGCCGCGGTACATGACGCCCTTGCCCTTGTACGGCTCGGGCGGCCGGAGCCCGCGGAGGTTGGCCGCGACCTGGCCGACTGCCTCGTTCGAGATCCCGGACACCGAGAACTTCGTCGGGTCCTGCACGTCGATCGAGACGCCCTCGGGCGGCTTGAACCTGATGGGATGCGAGTAGCCGAGGCTCAGCACCAGCTCGTCACCCTGCTTGGCGACGCGATACCCGACGCCGACGAGCTCGAGGTATTTGACGAAGCCGGTGTTGACGCCCGTCACCATGTTGGCGACGAGGCTGCGGACCAGGCCGTGCAAGGCGCGATGGCGGTAGCCGTCGGACGGCCGCTCGAACACGAGCTCACCGTCGACCTGCTTGACCGTGATGTCTGCCGGCAGGGTGCGCTCGAGTTGACCCTTCGGCCCCTCGACCTTCACATGCCCAGGCTGCACGGTGACCTTCACCGAGCCCGGCACCTGAATCGGCAGCTTTCCAATCCGCGACAACTCTTCTTCCTATCTCCTACCAGACAAACGCCAGCACCTCGCCGCCGAGCCCCTGGCGCGTCGCCTGGCGACCGCTCATGACTCCTTCGGCTGTGCTGAGAATCGCGATTCCGAGCCCGCCCAGGACCCTGGGGATCTCCGTCTTGCGCGCATAGACACGCAGGCCGGGGCGGCTGATCCGCTTCACACCCGAGATCACGCGGGTGCGGTCGGGGCGAGACTTGAAGATGATACGCATCGTCTGGGTGGTTCCGTCTGCGTCGACCTCGTACCCCGCGATGTAGCCCTCGTCCTTGAGGACGCGGGCAATCTCAAGCTTCAGTTTCGACGCAGGCACCTTCACCTCGGGGTGACGGGCGGTGTTCGCGTTGCGCACTCGCGTGAGCATGTCCGCGATGGGGTCCGAGACGATCCCGGCGGGCGCGCGCTTCACAGGCTTTGCGTTTGCGTTCTTGGCGATCGCTGTAGCCATCACCAGCTCGACTTCGTCACGCCGGGGATGCGTCCCTCGGCGGCAAGGTTACGGAAGCAGATGCGGCACATGCCGAACTTGCGGTAGTAGGCACGCGGCCTTCCGCAGATGCGGCAGCGGTTGTGGAACCGGACCTTGAACTTGGGGTGAACGAGGTCCCTCTTCCAGCGCTCGAGTGCAGATTTCTTCGCCAAACTTTCTTACCTCTTACGGAATGGCATACCGAGCCGCGTCAACAGGCTGCGCGCCTCGTCGTCAGTGCGGGCTGTGGTCACGATCGACACTTCCAGCCCGCGGAGCTTGTCGATCTTGTCGTAGTCGATCTCCGGGAAGACGACCTGCTCGCGCAGGCCGAGCGAGTAGTTGCCGCGTCCGTCGAAGCCTTCGGGGTTGACGCCGCGAAAGTCGCGAATTCGGGGAAGCGCGACGTTCAAAAGCTTGTCGAGGAAGTACCACATGCGGCGGCCGCGCAGCGTCGTCTTGATGCCGACGGTCTGGCCGGCTCGCAGCTTGAACGCGGCCACGGACTTGCGGGCCTTGATCAGAGCAGGTTTCTGACCCGTGATGGTGACCACGTCGCCGACCGCCGCGTCGAGCGCCTTGTCGTTGTCCTTGGCCTCGCCGATACCGACATTGACGATGACCTTGGCGACGCGGGGCACCTCCATGGTGTTGCCGTAGTCGAACTCCTTTGTGAGCTGCGGCACGATCGTCTGCCGGTAGGTGGTCAGCATGCGCGGCGGAGCCTCAGCCTTCGTCCCGGGCGCCTTGGGCGCTTCGGGCTTTTTTGGGGCGGCTTTCTTCTGCTTGGTCACTGGGCCTCCGTCTTGCGGACGCGCTCGTACGGCTCGCCGCAGTGGCGGCAGACGAGCACTCGGGCGCCGGATTCGAGGACGGTGTGCTTGGTGCGGGTCGGACGGCCGCACGATGGGCAGACCAGCATCACGTTCGAGTAGTCGAGCGCCGCTTCGAAGTCGACGACCCCACCCTGCGTAACGCTCACACCGCCGCGCGACTGCCCGGCTTTGGTGTGGCGCTTCAGGATGTTGACGCCCTTGACGACGATCTTGTGCTTCTCGGGGATGGTGCGCAGCACCTCACCCTGCTTGCCCTTGTCCTTGCCCGCGGTGACGATCACCGGGTCGCCAGGGGCCAGGTCGAGCCAGCGGCGCTTGGGTTGTGGCTTGTTTCGCAGCATGTGGGTTAGAGGACCTCCGGGGCTAGTGAGATGATCTTCATGAAGTTGCGCTCGCGCAGCTCGCGGGCCACGGGGCCGAAGATGCGAGTGCCGCGCGGGTTGTTCGCCGTGGCGAGCAGCACCGCGGCGTTCTCGTCGAACCGGATGAGCGAGCCGTCTGGGCGCTTGTATTCCTTGGTCACGCGCACGACTACGGCCTTGACGACCTCGCCTTTCTTGACCTGGCCGCCGGGCTGAGCCGACTTGACGGTGGCGGTGATGATGTCGCCGACCGACGCGTACTTGCGATAGTGCCCGCCGGCCACGCGGATGCAAAGGATCTCCTTTGCTCCCGAGTTGTCCGCGACCTTGAGGCGCGTCTCCTGCTGGATCAACTTACTTGGCCTTCTCCACGATTTCCAATAAGCGCCAGCGCTTCTCCTTGGAGATTGGGCGCGTTTCGGTGATGCGGACCAGGTCGCCCACGCCGCACTCGTTCTTCTCGTCGTGGACCTTGAACCGAGTGCGCTGCCGGACGGTCTTGCGGTAGAGCCGATGCGCTTTGGACGTGCCGATCTGGACGATGATCGTCTGGTTCATCTTGTCGGAGATCACAGTGCCGAGGCGGACCTTGCGCTGGCCGCGCGGCGTGGTCTCTTGGCTTGTCTCTTTCGTCTGAGTTGCGGTGTCGCTCACTTGGTTTCCTCAGTCCTCTTGCGGCCGCGCTTGGGCTTGGCTTCCTCTTTGGCCTCTGCGGCTTCAGCCGGTGGGGCCGGTAGGGCTGCTTCCTGCGTGGCAGGCGCCGTCGCGAGGACTCCAAAGTCTCGCTGGCGAAGCACGGTCATGATCCGGGCGATGTCGTGCCGGACCTTGCTGATCTGGCTCGAGTTTTCGAGCTGCCCGACGGCATGCTTGAAACGGAGCTCGTAGAGCTCGCGGCGTGCCGTGCGCAGCCGGCCGTCCAGCTCATCCACCTCGAGCATCGTCAACTCGTCCATCTTCAT
Source organism: Verrucomicrobiia bacterium (assembly GCA_035318965.1). Lineage (GTDB taxonomy): Bacteria > Chloroflexota > Dormibacteria > Dormibacterales > Dormibacteraceae > Palsa-870. The sequence goes on from DATHDR010000060.1 coordinate 21,990, forward strand.
CGCGCACCTCCAGCGGCAGCCGATTCGGAGATGACGAAACGGGTTTTGATGGGGAGCTTCGACGCGGCTAGCTTCATCGCCTCCTTGGCGACCTGCTGCGTCACGCCGCCCATCTCGAACAGCACGCGGCCGGGCTTGATCACGGCGACCCAGCCTTCGGGGTTGCCCTTGCCGGAGCCCATGCGGGTCTCGGCCGGCTTCTTGGTGATCGACTTGTCCGGGAAGACGCGGATCCAGATCTGGCCGCCGCGCTTGACGTGACGGGTCATCGCCCGACGGGCGGCCTCGATCTGGCGGTTGCTCATCCAGCACGCCTCCATCGCCTGCAGGCCAAAGTCGCCGAAGGCGACAGTCGCCCCTCGGGTGGCGATGCCCGTGCGCCGGCCGCGGTGCATCTTGCGGTACTTGACTCGCTTGGGGATCAGCATCTTTAGCTCTTGGCCTTCTTTGTTGTGGTGGCCTTCTTGGCCGGGGCCTTCGTTTCAGCCTTGGCCTTTGGAGCGGCTTTGGCCTTGGTTTCAGCCTTGGCTTTTGGCTCGGCCTTCGCCTTGGGGACGGCTGTCGCGGTCTTCGCCCTGGCCGGCTTGGCTTCGGGTTTCGGCGCGGCCGTCGTGGTCGCGCGAGTACGTCGAGGCGCCGGCGTCGTGGCCGGAGCTGCGATCTCGGGCTCAGGTGTTGCGACCTGGACCTCTACCTGCGGTTCGGCCAGGACCGCCGCCAGCTCGGGCTGCGGGGCGATCTCGGCGATCGGCGCGGTCGTTTCCGTCGCCACGGGCTGCTTGCGCAGCGGCGCGGCCACGTCCTTGTAGATCCAGCACTTGACGCCGATGGCGCCGAACGTGGTGTTGGCGGTGGCGCGGCCGAAATCGATGTTGGCGCGCAGCGTGTGGAGGGGCACGCGGCCCTCACGGTCCCACTCTCGACGAGCCATCTCAGCTCCGCGCAGACGGCCGCCGCAGTAAATGCGGACGCCCTTGGCGCCGGAGCGCATGGTGCGCAGGATTGCCTGCTTCATCGCGCGCTTGTAGCTGATGCGGCGCTCGATCTGCGAGGCGATGTTCTCTGCCACGAGCTGCGCGTCGAGCTCAGGCTGCTTGATCTCCTGGATCGAGATGCGCACGCGGTTGCCGAAGCGCTTCTCGAGGTCTTCACGCAGCTGGTCGACCGACGAGCCGCCCTTGCCGATGACGATTCCAGGCTTGGCGGTGTGGATGGTCACGGTGAGCTGGGCGTTCGAGGAGCGCTCGGTCTCGATCTTCGCGATGCCTGCATTGCGCAGTCGCGAGAGGATGACGCGGCGCATCTCGAGGTCCTCGTGCAGCATCTTCGTGTAGTCCTTGGGGTTGGCGAACCAGTTCGCCTCCCAGGGGCGGAACACTCCAAGCCGGAATGCGTTCGGATGAACTTTATGACCCAACTAATTCTTTACCTCAGGGCGGTCTTCGACGACCGCAGTGATGTGGCAGGTGCGGTGGAAGAACTCGTGCGCCATGCTCCGGCTCACGGGCCGGCGGCGACGGAAGGTCGGACCTTCGTCGATGAGGATCTGCTTGAGGACGAGGTCGTCGCGGTTCAGGTTGAAGTTGTGCTCGGCATTGGCCGCGGCTGACTTGATCGCCTTGGCGACATCGCGCGCGGCGTGCTTGGGCGAGAACTCAAGCTGCGCGAGCGCGTCCGAGACTTTCATGCCCTTCACGGAGTCGGCCACCAACCTTGCCTTGCGCGGCGTGCGGCGGACAAACCTCTGCACTGCGGAAACTTCCATCGTTGCCACTTTCTCTACTTCAGCGCCGTCGACTTTTCGGTGTGGGTGCCATGGCCGCGGAAGTGGCGCGTGGGCGCGAACTCGCCCAGCCGGTGGCCGACCATGTTCTCGCTGATGAACACGGGCACGTGCTTGCGCCCGTCGTGCACAGCGATCGTGTGCCCGACCATGTCCGGGTAGATGACCGAGGCGCGCGCCCAGGTGCGGATCACCTTCTTGTCGCGCGACAAGTTCATCTTGTCGATCTTTTCTTTCAGTGGGGCGCTGATGAACGGCCCCTTCTTAGTCGAGCGTGACACCTATTTCTTTCTACCTTTCTTCTCGCGGCGGCGAATGATGAGCTTGTCGGAGGCCTTCTTCGGCTTGCGCGTGCGGTAGCCGAGCGCGGGCTTGCCCCATGGGGTCTTCGGATTGCCGCCCGGTCCGGTTTTGCCCTCACCACCCCCATGGGGATGGTCGCGGGGGTTCATCGTCGAACCGCGCACCGTGGGCCGAACGCCGAGCCAGCGGCTGCGTCCGGCCTTGCCGCCTGACTCGTTCTCGTGCTCGATATTACCGACCTGGCCGATCGTGGCCTGGCAGCGAACGTGGATGCGCCGCAGCTCCGCGCTCGGCATCCGGATCACCGCGTAGTCGCCTTCCTTGGCGAGGAGCTGCGCGGAAGCTCCCGCGGAGCGGACGAGCTGGCCGCCGCGGCCGAGCGTGAGCTCGATGTTGTGGATCGTCGAGCCGACCGGGATGTTGGAAAGCGGGAGGGCGTTGCAATGCGGACCGGCGCCTCTTCCCCACTCTCGATCGGGTCGCCGACCTTGAGCCCTAGCGGCGCGAGGATGTAGCGCTTCTCGCCGTCCTTGTAATGGATGAGGGCGATGCGTGCGCTGCGGTTGGGGTCGTATTCGATGGTGGCAACCTTGCCGGGGACGCCGTGCTTGTCGCGCTTGAAGTCGATCTTCCGGTAGAGCTTGCGATAGCCGCCGCCCTGGTGACGCGTCGTGATTCGGCCCTGGTTGTTGCGGCCGGCATGCGTCGGGAGCGATTCGATCAGTGTCTTTTCGGGCTCGTCGGTCGTGACCTCGTCGAAGCCTGAGACGGACATGAATCGGCGCCCGGGGCTGGTTGGCTTGAACTTTCTAATCGGCATTGGTTCTATACGCTCCCGAACAGCCCTTCGATCTTCTGACCCTCACCGAGGGTGACGATCGCTTTCTTCCAGTCGCCCGTGTGGCCGACTGAGCCCAACCGGCGCATGCTGCGGCGCTTCTTGCCGCGCATTGTCACTGTGTTCACATCGCGGACCTTGATGTTCTGCGCGCCGTACTGCTCTTCGAGCGCGAGCTTGATCTCGGTCTTCGAGGCTCGGGGCGAAACCTTGAAGGTGTAGCGGCCCTGCGTGTAGAGCTGGTACGTGCGCTCGGTGATCACTGGGCCGATCACGATCTCGGAGGCGGCTCGTGTTGTCACTTGTGCTTCTTCTCCCTCGGGCTGAAGTTCTCCTCGAGGAGCTCGAGGCAATCCTTTGAGAGCAGCAGGTAGGTGTGGGTGAAGAGGTCGCGGACGTTCATGTTGCGAGCCAGGATCGTCTTGGCGCCGTTCAGGTTTTCGAACGAGCGGCTGACGACGACGTTCGGCGCCGGGAGGACGACCAGGATCGAGTTGTCGAATCCCATGGCGTTCATCAGGTCGGCGGCCTGCTTGGTCTTCGGCTCGTCGAAAACGAAGCTCTCGATGACGCGGACCTGCCCGTCGATCGCCTTCTGGCTGAGGGCCGAGCGCAGGGCAAGCCGGCGCATCTGCTTGGGCATGTCATGCGCGAAGCTGCGCGGATGCGGGCCGAAGACGACGGCGCCGCCTTTCATGCTTGGTTCGCGGATGGAGCCGTGGCGGGCCCGGCCCGTACCCTTCTGGCGGTACGGCTTGGCGCCACCGCCATGGACCGTCGCGCGCGTCTTGGTTGAAGCGGTGCCCTGGCGGCCGTTCGCCATCTGGCGCAAGTAGGCCTGGTGCATGACGGGAACGTTGGGCTTCTCGTCGAAGATCGCCTTGGGCAGGTCGAACTCTCCATCACGCTCGCCGAGCGCGTCGAAGAAGGGGACCTGGAGTGGGTTGGTCTCGGTTTCCTTCTTCTTGGCGGCGGCTCGAGGCTTGGTGGTCTTGGCGATCGTCGTGGTTTTCTTGGCTGTCTTGGCCGCGGGCATCAGACCTTCCTCCCGGTCGGCTTGCCGGAGGGACCCTTCACCTTGACCGGCTTGGTCGACTGCCTGACCAGCACGAGAGCTCCCTTCGCCCCGGGTACGCCGCCCTTGAGCA
>DATHDR010000061.1:0-4936 GCA_035318965.1 Verrucomicrobiia bacterium
GCCTTCGCCAGGGTCCAAATATGGCGGGACTTCACCCGCCTGAACGCGCAAGATTGAAGGTGAGGTCGGGAGCTCCGGCCAATTAACGCTATCGGCCCGAGCCGCACAAAAGCTCGGCGGAGCGCAGGTACACCTGCACGCATGTTTCGACCGAGGCGAGGTCGACCCATTCGACATCCGCGTGCGCTCCCTCTCCGGACGGACCGAATGCCACGGTCGGGATGCCGGCCTGGTTCAGCAGGGCCATGTCCATCCAGTAAGCGACGCCAATCGTCTCTGGCTCATTGCCTTTCACGCCTTTCGCCGCCTCAGCAACCGCACGCGAGACAGGGTTATCCGCGCCCATCTCCGACGCCGCGCGCACCAGCGACACCTCGACCGAGGCATCGACGGCAGAATCCTCCCTGTGCGAATCCTCGATCAGTTCTTCGATCTCGCGCACGGAGCTGGCGCCATCCTCACCCGGGATGGTGCGCCGCTCAAGGCTCGCTATACACCGCGCTGGGTACGTGCTCCATTCCTGGCCGCCTTCGATCAGCGATGCATGTATCGATCCCGTGCCGAGCAATGGGTGGCCACGGCCCTTCCGCAGCTTTCCGTCGAGATCGACCACCCGCTTGAGAATTCTTCCCATCTGGCTGATCGCGTCGACCCCAAGATCCGGCCGCGAACCATGGGCGGCCACGCCGCGTGTCTCCACCTCCAGCCAGACGAATCCCTTGTGTGCAAGGCATACGCGGAGCTCGGTGGGCTCGGTCACGATCGCCGCGTCGGCCCCAAACTGATCCAACACCGCGCTCGTGCCGATGCTCGCGACCTCTTCGTCGGCCACAGCTGAGACGATGATGTCGCCCTTGAGGCCGAGACTTTTCGCCTCGCGCCCGGCGATCATGATCGCGGCCAGGCTGGCCTTCATGTCGTAGGCTCCTCGGCCGTAGACACGCCCATCCGCCACCATCGGGTCAAACGGCATGCTCATTGCACCGGCCCCGACCGTGTCCATGTGAGCATTCAGCATCAAGCTCGATCCACCACCGGTTCCTCGCAGCACTCCAACCACGCTCGGCCGACCTGGTATCGGCTCGACCAGTTCGACGTCGAGGCCCTCGTCGGCAAGCCATGAGGCGACAAAGCGAGCGATCGGCGCCTCTCCGCTGCCCATCGGGCTCAGCGAGGGGTTGACCGATTCGATCGACACGAGCCGGCAAATGAGGTTCTCAAGTTCGGCCGCCAGGCTGGACCTCGACATGCCCCTACCGTAGGGGAATTACGAGGGCCCTCATTGGGCCCTCGCTCGCTTCGGGCTAGTCGTCGTCCTCTTCGGCGTTGGACATCGCAAACCACGCGAAGCCGCCGGTCGCGCTTGCGGTTCCGTTGACGACGAACACGATCGGGTCCTTGCACGGGTGCGGCAAAGCCACCGTGCCATCAATCGTGGCGTTGCCCGCGGGGCCAGTGACTGCCGGGCCGGTGGTGACGTTCATCACGCCGTGGGGCGTCAGGCAGCTGAGCGTGGCCCGGAAAGTCCCGACCGGGTTGCTTGGCGGGGTCCGAGTCGGGATGATCAGCCCTACCACCTCTACGTGGACGTTGCCCTGGCGATCCACCTCTCCGGTCCCCGAGGTGATCACCCATGGCGCGCCGCCGGCCTTGATCTCGCGATCGTTCACCAGGTTGACGCCAGAAGCGGTGACGCCCGTCATCGAATCGAACTCCACCAGCGTGCCGCCCTCATGCGCACTGACGCCGGCGCTTGCCGCGCCCACCAGGCTCACCGCGCCCAAAACAGCCACCAACAGCCTTCGGAAATACGTCATCCCCAGCGACCTCCATGAATCCACCGGCAACTCCTACAGATACAGCCGGGAGTTACCGAAGGCTTAGGAAACGCAAGCTTTCAGCCTGCAAAACCGTTGGAACAATCAAGGGAGATGATCCTGCGCGATCACGACCATCGTCACGTACTGACCGAAAGGATCGTCGCCGGCGACGAGGACGACGACTGATGTTGCTAGCCAACCCCCCAACGAAGCAAGGCCGCCTCCCCCAAGACCCAGCCTACGTCTACTCCAAAGGCCTTTGCTTCTACCGACCCGGCGAGCCCCCTTCCCGATTTGCTCGCCGGGCTCCGGTGGGGGCGCGCAGCGAGGTCCTCTACATCCGCTACTAGCCTTCCAAGGCGATTCCAAGCAAGTCCTGGTAGGTTCGAATCGTGGTGCGTGACCAGATCGAAGCCATCGAGCAGCGCGACCAGGCCCTTTTGAAACTGAGCGACCTCACCCGAGCCTGCTTGTTTTTGGCGACGGCCCTGCTGGCGGCTTTCTCGGTCATCGCGGCTGTGACGATTCCGGGCCAGAGCCAGGCCAGCGCCAACAGCTCGACGAACCCGGGTCAGACTGAGGACGCTCCGGTGAGCCAGGTCACAGGCAATGGCCAACTCCGACCCGGTACCGGGTCCCTGCGACATGCCGGTGGACGGCCTATTGCTGTGTCAGGCGGCTCGCACTGAATTTACTGACCGACGAGGCGGATCGTCCAGAAGTCGCTCGACAGGCCGGACTGGATCAGGTACGAGTACGGAAGCGTGAAGTAGCCCCTCATGCCCCAGGCCGCGCCCCACGAGTTTCGGCACAGGAACCACTGGTTCGCGTCGTCGTAGCCGACCGCCATCACCGCGTGCCCGCCAACTGGGCGCTCAGCCCAACCGGGCATCGGCGCGTGGCCGGTGCGCGCGACGGTAGTGCTCTCGAAGCTCTGATAGACGGTGAATCCGAAGATGAACGGAAAGCCCGACGCGAGGCATCCCTTCATCTGGTTTAAGTCCTGGACCAGGCTCTGGTAGGAGATCGCGCGGTCGAGCAGCGCGTCCTTGTACGCCCGGACTGATGGTTTGGTCGCGAACTTCCTGATCACGTAAGGCCATTCCGGTTCGGGGCAGACGCCCTCGCTGGCCACCGACTTGATGCCGTCCCGGATCATCGCGCCGCTGTCGGACCGCACCGTCCCCTCGATGACGCGCTCGTTGTAGTAGATGAAAAGACGCGAAGGCACGAAGTCCGGCAGCTTCTGCTTGCGACGATCGAACTCGATCGCGCCGCCGATTGCGTTCGCGGTGCAGCTGCCGAGCTGGCCCTGGTTGTAGACGGCGGGGCACCGGCGCCGCAGGTCGGTGCTGGGCGGCAGCGCAGCGAGGAATTGGGCCGGGGCGGCGTACATGTGGTCCCGCTGGTCGGGGTTGTCCGGAATCCATCCATAGCGGCGGATCTTGCGTGGCCTGGTCATGCGGGGATTATCGCCGCTGCGATGCTAGCCTGGCGGAAATGCGATCGCGGAGGACGGTGATCACCGTTGTGATCGTCTCGGTTGCGGCGATAGTCGTCTTCTTCCTCATCTGGATCGTGATGCTCGGGCCCGCACTCGTGATCTTGATGAAGCCACAGGCTAGCTAGAGATAGGCCCAGCCCGCAACGCTCGGCGAGCCGCCGATGTAGATGTGCACCCCGTGCGCGAATCGGTGAGCCTCGAGCACGATCGCGGTCGCCCGCGTGTGACCTTCCATGATCACCAGGCGTCCGTCTGGGTGCTTGAGGCAGATGATCTCCGGCAGCGACGGTGGGGGATTGGATTCGCAGATCCGCAGGGCGAGCGCGAGGACCAGCATGTTGGTCTCGTCGCCGGTGAACACGTGCCCGACGTTGGAAGCGCCTTCTGCCACCTTTCGGGTCACCGGCGCCAGCGCCGCCCAGGCCGGATGACGGGTGGCGTAGAGCATCTCGCCAACCTCGGCGCTCGATACATGTGCCTTGCGCCACTTGACGTCGTTCGCCAGGCCCTCAAAGCTCAGCATCCCGAGCCCGAAACCGTGCGTCTTGGTGATGATCCGGCGCCGCAGCTCGTTCTGGTCGGCGTCGCGCAGCTTCGGCGATCGGGCGGCCTTCAGCGCCTTGGCCAGGTAGACCGGGTCGGGGGGCTGGCCCGCGAGATACTGCTGGAAAGAAACCGAGTCGATCTCAGCCTGCAGCCACGCGAGGATCACCTGGTCTTCGGTCGCCATGCCCATGTCATCCATAGGGGCAAAAGCGTAGCCGCACCGGCTTGCCCCAAAATTGCTTGGACTGATGCCGAAAGCTAGGGGTCCCCGCGAATTCACGGCGAAGCCTCGGAATTCGCGGGGTATTCACAAGTGGGTCTATCACTTCAGCGAGGGGTCCGCCGCCGCGCGCGCGCAGGGCGCACATGGATCGGCGCGCGACCTCCTCGGCGGCAAGGGCGCCGGCGCGGCCGAGATGACTTCTGCGGGCATGCCCGTCCCGCCCGGCTTCACCATCACCACCGAGGCCTGCCGCGAGTACTACGCGCGCGGCGCCAAGTTCCCCGAAGGCCTGTGGGAGCAGGTCACGAACGCGCTCAAGACCCTGGAGCGCAAGGCTGGCAAGAAATTCGGCGATCCGAAGGACCCGCTGCTGGTCAGCGTCCGATCGGGCGCCAAGTTCTCGATGCCCGGGATGATGGACACGGTCCTCAACCTCGGCCTCAACGAAGAAACTGCAAAGGGTCTCGCCGCGCTGACCAAAAACGAGCGCTTCGCCCTCGACTCACGGCGCCGCTTCATCCAGATGTTCGGCAAGACCGTGAAGGGCATCGACGGCGACAAGTTCGAGCACGAGCTGCAGAAGATCAAGAAAGAAGCAAAGGTCAAGACCGACCCCGAGCTCACTGCGCCGTACCTCAAGAAGCTGATCGACCGCTTCCTCGCCATATATAAGGAAGAGACCAAGCACGATTTCCCATCCGACCCGGTGGTCCAGCTGCGCGAGGCGATCGATGCGGTGTTCAAGTCGTGGAACACCGACCGCGCGAAAACCTACCGGCGCATGGAGCGCATCCCGGACGACTTGGGCACCGCAGTAAACGTCCAGATGATGGTGTTCGGCAA
>DATHDR010000062.1:0-10607 GCA_035318965.1 Verrucomicrobiia bacterium
TTCGACCTTCGCCGCTCCGCTGTCCAGCTTGATCTCGCGTACGTCCAGGCCCCCGACATCCAGCACCGTGTTCCATGTCGGACCCTGGACCTGAAAACGCCACGGATGGCGCGGATTCAGCTCGATCTCGCCATAGCCGACCCCACGCAAGCGCCTCACCTTGACGGTCTCACCGCGCACGACCGCGGGCGATGCGGAGTGGGGATCGCGAGGCACTCTGATCAGGGTCTCCATGTCGGTTCCGTGACGGAGAACGACGCCTCGGGACCCCGAGTCGACCGCGATCGATGCGGTCGCGCCCGAGGCCAGCGCCGCAGGCTCGCCGGCCTGAGCGCGGCTGCTGATCACGTGGACGACGACCAAACGAGCGACGTCCGCGGCCTCGGCAGGCTGCATCCCAGCTTTCTCAAGCTGGCTTTTCAAACGCAGGTAGACGTCGCTGCGCTGGATGGCTTCTGGGACTTCGAGCAGGATCCGATCCGCATCCTGCTGCAAGGCAAGAGCGGTGCGCAGCGCGGCGGCCGCGTTCAGCACCGAGGGCCTCCAGCCAGCCCCGCCCGTGACGGGAACCTTTTCCAGGATCGACTCGGCCAGCAGCTCGAGCAGCTCCCGTCGGTCCCGGACGTGCCAGTACAGGGACGCGGCCTTGACGTTCAGCCGGTCGGCCAGGCCGCGCATGGTCAGCGCTTCCAGCCCTTCGTCCTGCACCAGGCCAAGCGCCGCTGAAACGAGGCTGGCGCGGCTCAGACCGTTCATGATGCTTGCAATCCTAACACTGTTAGGGGTAACATCTGCGCTCCAAGGCCCTAACGCCGTTAGGGCCATTCAAGGAGCAGAGATGCAAGCGACAGAAACTCGGCGCTGGCGGTTCAAGGGCCCGGAGATGGAAGGGGCGGTCGCGCGCTGGTACGCCAGGGTTCGCCATTCCGGGAGCCAGATTGAGGAGTACCGAAGGCAGGCCGCGCAGCTCACCAAGGGCCTGCCGGAAAGGGCAGCGGTGCTCGAGGTCGCGCCCGGCCCTGGGTACATGGCGGTCGAGATGGCCCGACTCGGACGGTTTCAGGTCACCGGGCTGGACATCAGCCACACGTTCGTCCGGATCGCAAGTGAGAACGCGCGCCAGGCCGGGGTGAGCATCGACTTTCAGCATGGCGACGCCTCCGTGATGCCCTTTGCCGCGGAGTCTTTCGACCTGGTCGTCTGCCAGGCAGCCTTCAAGAACTTCGTCCACCCCGCCAGCGCCCTGTCCGAGATGCACCGAGTCCTGCGAGACGGTGGCATCGCCGTGATCCAGGACATGAGCAGCGATGCGACCCATGCCGACATCGAGCAGGAGGTCCAGGCGATGCGGCTTGGACGGCTGAGCAGCTTCACCACGAAGGCGACGCTGGAAATGCTCAAGCGCCGCGCGTACTCGCCGCGCCAGTTCGAGCGGCTCGCCGCAGAGAGCCCCTTCCAGACCTGCGAGATCAGCACGAAAGGGATCGGCCTCGACGTGCGGTTGACCAAGCAAGGAGGGAGCACCCATGGCAACGGGTCGTAAGCACGACTCGCTGGCGCTTGGCGCCGTGGCAGGTCCGGTCCTGTTCACACTCGGCTGGCTCGCCTTCCGCCAGAGCGGCTCATTCAAATCCAACGGGGAGGGCGAATCAACCGTTCACAAGGAGCAAGCGGCGGTGGCCTAACCTTTTATCTATGGCCAAGAAGCTCGCCGAGTACGAGGCCAAGCGCGACTTCAAGAAAACACCGGAACCCGGCGCCAAGGTCCCCCGCAAGGAGACCAAGGCGCCGAGGTTCGTCGTCCAGGAGCACCACGCGAGGCGACTGCACTGGGACTTCCGGCTCGAGCATGACGGCGTGCTCGTCTCCTGGGCGGTCCCGAAGGGCGTGCCAATGGACCCCAAGACCAACCACCTCGCGGTGCACGTCGAGGACCACCCCCTCGACTACATCGACTTCGCGGGCGACATTCCCGCCGGCAACTACGGTGCCGGAAAAGTCCTGATCTGGGACAGCGGGACCTATGAGACCGAGAAATGGTCTGACCGCGAGGTCATGGTCATCCTGCACGGAAAACGGCTGAAGGGCCGCTACGTCCTGTTCCAGACCAACGGCGAGAACTGGATGATCCACCGCATGGATCCGCCGCAGGATCCCGAGCGCAAACCGATGCCCAAGGGCATCGAGCCGATGATGGCAAAGCTCGTCGCCAAGCCGCCGACGCCGGACGACGCGTGGGGATTCGAGTTCAAATGGGACGGCATCCGCGCGGAGGCGTACGTCGAAGGCGGTACGGTTCGCCTGGTGAGCCGAAGCGGGGAAAACGTCACCGCGCGCTACCCGGAGGTGCATCCGATGGGCCGGGCGCTGGGGTCGAAAGAGGTCATTCTCGACGGCGAGATCGTCGCCCTGGACGACAAGGGACGGCCAAGCTTCGAAGAGATCCAGCAGCGGATGGGACTTACCTCCGAGAGCGAGATTCGCCGGAAGATGAAGGAGGTTCCCGTCACCTACATGCTCTTCGACGTGATGTGGCAGGACGGCCACTCTCTGCTGAGCGAGACCTACGTCGACCGCCGCAAGAAGCTCGCGGCGCTGAAATTGAAAGGCGCTTCATGGCAGACACCGCCATACGAGAAGGGAGGCGGCGCCGCCATGCTGGACGCGAGCCGCAAGGCTGGTCTCGAAGGCATCATGGGCAAGAAGCTCGACTCGCATTACGAGCCGGGACGGCGCACTGGCGCGTGGGTCAAGGTCAAGAACCGCAACCGTCAGGAATTCGTGATCGGCGGCTGGCTCGAGGGCGAAGGCAAGCGAAGCGGCCATCCAGGGGCCATCCTCGTCGGCTATTACGACAAGGGCAAGTTCGTCTATGCCGGCAAGGTCGGGACCGGATTCACCGACGCAATGCTCGAAAAGCTGCAAAGCTCAATGAAGCCGCTTGCGCTGGACAAGAGCCCATTCGGCGTGGGGGCGCCGCCGAAAAAGGCCCACTTCGTCAAGCCGAAGCTTGTCGCGGAGATCGAGTTCGTCGAGTGGACCAGGTCCGGCCAGCTGCGCGCACCGGCGTTCAAGGGCCTGCGGACTGACAAGCCCGCGGAAGAGGTCGTGCGCGAAGGTGGCTAAATCGACCGAGGTCGAGGTCAAGATCGGCGGGCGGACGCTCAAGCTCACCAACCTCGAAAAGGTCCTCTACCCCGAGGTCGGGTTCACCAAGGCGCAGGTGATCGACTACTACACGAGGATCGCGCCACTTCTTCTCCCGCACACGCGCGACCATCCGCTGACCCTCAAGCGATATCCGAACGGGGTCGACGCCGAGTTCTTCTATGAAAAGAACTGCCCGAAACATCGCCCACCGTGGGTCGAGACCGCGACCGTGTGGAGCGGGGGCAACAACCGCGACATGTACTACTGCCTGTGCCAAGACCTCCCGACGCTGGTGTGGCTCGCTCAAATTGCGACGCTCGAGTTCCACACCTCGCTGTCGCTCGCGCAGAACCTGCCCGAGCCGCGCACCCTGGTTTTCGACCTCGATCCCGGGCCGCCGGCGACCATCGTCGAGTGCTGCCGGATCGGGTTGATGCTGCGCGACGTGTTCGCGGAGCACGGCCTCGAGTGCTGCGCCAAGACTTCCGGATCGAAAGGCCTGCAGCTGTATGTGCCGCTGAACTCGAAGGTCACGTACGTAGAGACGAAGGTCGTCTCGAAAGGCCTTGCCCAGCTCTTCGAGGAACAGCATCCCGACCTTGTCGTCCACAAGCAGCTCAAGGAGCTCCGCACCGGTCGCGTGCTGATCGACTGGAGCCAGAACGACCAGTACAAGACGACGGTGAACGTCTACTCGCTCCGCGCCCGGGCCCGACCGACGGTGTCGACGCCCGTTTCGTGGGCCGAGGTCGAGAAGTGTCTGAAGGCAAAGGACCCGAGCCTTCTCGTCTTCGACTCTGAGCAGGTCCTGGCTCGCGTCGCCAAGCTAGGCGACCTGTTCGAGCCGGTGATCAAGAAAAAGCAGAAGCTGCCGAAGTCGCTTCTCGAGGCCACTGGCGGCGCCACCGCGCTCGACAAGATGGCCAACCGCCGCCACGGTGGCGGCGGAAGGTTCCGAAAGCCTCCCCCGAAATGACCCGGCCGCGGGTCGTGATCGCCGGCGCCGGGTTCGCCGGATTGACCTGCGCGCGTGCACTGAAGAGGGCTCCGGTCGACGTGCTGCTTGTCGATCGCAACAACTACCACCTGTTCACCCCACTGCTGTACCAGGTGGCCTCGGCCCTCCTCGACCCAGGCGAGATTGCGCGGCCGGTGCGACAGCTGATCCGGCCCCTGCGCAACGCCGACTTCCTGCTCGCGAACGTCACGGGCGCGGACTTTGAGCAGCACCAGCTGCTGACGGACCACGGCCCGCTGCCCTATGACTACCTGGTCCTCGCGACAGGCAGCCAGAGCGATTACTTCGGCAGCGCGTCGTTGGCGCAACACGCTTTCGGCCTCAAGGAGCTAGATGAAGGCTTGGCGGTGAGAAACCGCGTGCTGCGGCGCTTCGAAGAGTCGCGATGGATCACCGACCGCGAACAACGCCGCTCGTTGCTCACATTTGTCGTCGTCGGCGGAGGACCCACCGGTGTCGAGATGGCGGGAGCGCTATCCGAGCTGATCAGACTTGTGCTGCGCAAGGACTATCACGACCTCGACCTTGACCTCGTGCGGGTGTTCCTCCTCGAAGCGACGGGTGCACTGCTCGGCACTTTCGAGCCTCCGCTGCGCGAGGCTGCACGGCGGTCGCTGGAGAAGAAGGGCGTCGAGGTCCTGTTCAACGCCAGAGTCGAGGATGTGACCCGCGGCTCGATCCGGCTCGCCGACGGGCACGAGATCTTCGCCTCGACCGTGATCTGGACCGCCGGAGTTCGTGCGTCTGACGTGGGGGGCGCGCTGGGCCTAACGCTCGGCAGGCAGGCACGCATCCACGTCATGCCGACGCTGCAGGCGCCGGGGCATCCCGGGGTGTTCGTCATCGGTAACTTCTCCGGTGCGGTCGATGGTGATACTCCCCTGCCCATGCTCATCCCCGTCGCGATGCAGGAGGGGAGGAAGGTGGGGGCCACGATCAAGGATCTGCTGCGGAACTACGGCGCGACCAACTTCCTCTACAAGGACCCAGGGATCATGGCTACCATCGGTCGCAACTCGGCCGTGGCACAGCTCGGACCGGTTCGGCTGACCGGCTTCCTCGGCTGGCTGATGTGGCTCGTCGTCCACCTCGTGAACGTGATCAGCTTCCGCAGCCGCATCGTCGTGCTCATCAACTGGGCATGGGACTACGTCTTCTACGACCGACCCGTCCGGCTCATCGTGCGGGCCGGCGACGCCAAGAACGACTGAGTACTGTGGTGGCCATGAAGCGGGGACTCGTCGCGGTGCTGGTGCTGGCGCTGACCGCCGGCTGCGCGGGCCAGGAGCAGGCGGTCGATCCGGCGCGCACTCTGCGCGACGCCGGAGCCGCGATGGCAAAGCTGAAAACCGTGACCGCGACCCTGAAGTTCACCAAGGGCGCGATCACGTTCCAGGGCTTCACGCTGGTGGGCGCCAGGACTTCAGTTCGGCTGCCGGCCGACAGCGACACCATCTACACGGTGAAGCAGCAGGACTTCACGATCAGCCTCGAAGTCGTGATCTCCGGCGGCCACGTTTATCTGCACATACCGTTTTCGACCTTCCAGGAGCTCACCGGAAACGAGGCCGTCGCGATTCCGGACCTCGCGAAGCTCTTCGACCCGTCCGGCGGGCTGCCCGCAGTGATCCCAGCCGGCCGCAAGCTCAAGTCCGCCGGCGCGGACAAGGTGGGTGACGTGGACGTGCAGAAGATCGATGCGACATACAGCGGGGCCCAGGTCGGTGGGATGCTCCCCCAGCTCAGCTCAGACGTCGACGTGAACGCCGAGCTCTGGGTGGGAGCATCAGACCACCTGATCCGAAAGGCCGTCCTCGACGGAGCGTTCGGTGATGCAGGCAAAGAGGCCTCGGTCGAGGTCAACATCTCGGGGTTCAACGCCGCGGTCAACATCACGCCGCCGTCGCCGTAGCACCTGTGCCAAAACCGGTACTGCTCGGGCTGGCCGGCGCCGGGCTGTTCATCGCCGCGCTCGACGCCTACGTCGTGGTCACCCTGCTGCCCGCGATGATCGCCGACGTCGGGCTGACGATCGACCGTTTCGAGCAGGCGACACCGATCGTGACCGGCTTCCTCGGCGGCTACGTCGTCGCCATGCCCCTTCTGGGCGCCTACTCGGACGCGCGAGGCCGCGCTCCCGTCTATGCCGCCTGCATGGTCGCGTTCGCCGCCGGGTCTGCTGTCACCGCGACCTCCGGCCTGTGGAGCTTCGCCGGGCTTCCGTGGCTGGTCGCGGGCCGGGTGCTTCAGGGCCTGGGAGGCGGCGGGCTGGTGCCGCTTTCGCTGGCACTCGCGGCGGATCTGTACCGAGGAAGCGCCCGCACCCTAGCACTGGGGTCGGTGGCAGGCCTGCAGGAGGCGGGCAGCGTGTTCGGTCCCCTCTACGGCGCGACCCTCGCGGCCCTCGCCGCGTCAGCCGGCGGGTGGCGTTTTGTGTTCTGGCTCAACGTTCCGCTGGCGGCGATCTGCGCGATCGGCCTTCTGATCGCGACGCGCCGTGCCTCCGCGCCAGTACGCGGCGCTACTTCGTCCGTCGATTGGATCGGCGCCGTGCTGCTTGGGCTCGGGCTCGGGCTTCTGGTCGTCGCTCTCTACCCTGACGATCCGGATCACCGGGCCACCAGCGCGCTGCTGATTCCCGCCGGAATCGCGAGCGTGGTCTTTCTCGCGCTGTATGGCTGGCGGCAGGTCCGCCGTCTGGAACCGCTGGTTCCGCGCGATCTCCTGCGGAGCCGAACCTTCATCGGCGCCGCGGCCGGGAACCTACTGATCGGCGTGGCCCTCATGGTCGCCCTGGTCGACGTTCCAGTCCTCGGCCGCCTGGTGTTCAACCTCGATCAGCTCGGCTCAGGTCTGCTGCTGTCGCGCTTTTTGGTGGGGATCCCCGTCGGGGCGCTGCTGGGTGGCTGGCTTGCCGGTCGCGTCGGAGGGCGCGGAGCCGCGGTGGCCGGCATGGCCCTGTCGGCCGCCGCTTTCCTGCAGATGTCCACCTGGCCGGCGAACGAGCTGGACCTTTACTTCGGACCCTTGCGCCATTCCGATATCGCCCTCGCCGCGTGCGGGTTGGGCTTCGGCATCGTCATCGCGCCGCTGACGGCGGCGGTCCTGGCCCTGACTCGTGACCAGAGCCACGGCCTCGCGACCAGCCTCGTCGTGCTGGCGCGAACCATGGGGATGATGGTCGGACTTTCAGCGCTGACTGCCTTCGGCCTGCATCGCTTTCATCAAATCCTCGGCACTCCTGTCCTCACTGACCCCGACCTCAGGACGCGCGTCGATCACCTGGCGAGGCTGGTCGCGGCCGCGTTCCTGCAGGAATATCGCGAGATCTTCAGCATCGCGGCAGCCATCTGCGCCCTGGCGGCTGTGGTGATGCTCCTGACGATCGATCAGCGCTTGAGGGCGACCGCGATCAAGTAAGAGTGGTGGTAGCGATAGGCTTCGTCGGGATCGCCAAGGCTTTCCATGGCTGATTCGACCTCTGCTTCCAGCTCGTCGCGGTAGCGAGGTCCCAGGGCGCGGATCAGGGTGAACGGAAGCGGCCCGGCGCCGGACATCAGGTCGGTCCACTCGCGAGCATCGCGTGTCCGGCCGCCGGTCACCATCTCGGTCACGCGCGTGACTTCGAAGCCCGCGCCCGACAGGATCTGAGGCAGCACATCGGGCTCGCCGAAACGTGCGCGCTCCGAGCTGAAGCGCGGCAGGCTCAGATAGTGGCGCCGAGCAAGCGGCACCAGGCCCTGGAAAAAAAGATCCTGCGCGCGCGTGCTCAGGCTTCGCCTCTGGCAGGAAACCGCGAGGCGGCCGCCGGCGTGCAGGACCCTGTGCGCCTCGGCCAGCGCGTCGGTAGGGTCGGCAAAGTAGGCGAGGGCCTCACCCATCGTGACCAGGTCGAAGGTCTCCGGCTTGAACACAAGCCGCTCGGCGGCCATGCCCAGGAACTGGACGTTCTTGGCTCTCTTGGAGCGGGCCAGCGCCAGCATCTGGTCCGAAAGGTCGATGCCGATCACGCTGCCAGGGCTGACCCTCGGCGCCACGAGGTGCGCCACGAGCCCCGTCCCGGTGCCCACGTCCAGCGCGTGCTCGCCCTGCTTTGGCACGGCCACGTCGACGAGCCTGGCGGCGACTCGCTCGTGCTGGCCGCCCGCCCAGCTGTCGTAGGAAGGGGCAATGCGATCGAAGAAGTCGACCAGGTGGTCGACCATCTCGTCCGAGGTGTCCGGGTCCATCAAGGCTGCTGCAGCGCTCCAAAAAACGTGGATCGTGGGGCGTCCGAGCCACGATCTTTCTCTGCTTCTATGTCTGGGGGCACCCTGTTACCATGCAAGCTCGCTCAAATCCGGCGACTCCGCTTGACCGCGGGGCGCAAGTCTGTTCCGGTCTAAGAGTTTGACTACAGAGTATGGAAGGCACGATCAACCCAGTGGAGGATTCCAGATGGCCCAAACTGAAAAGCCTGCGACCCACTCGGCGGCGACAACTCAAAACGGCGGCACCAACGTCGTCAACCTCGGCCCCCGGGACAGCCTGAACGGGCGCCTGGACATCCAGGGCGACCTCAAGGTCGCGGGCCACGTCGAGGGGGAGCTCAAAGCCAGCGGGGATGTGACGGTCGGCGAAGGCGCCGCCATCCAGGCCTCGATCGAGGGCGCGAATGTGAACGTTCGCGGTCAGGTCAACGGCAACGTGACCGCCAAGAAGCGGCTGACGCTGGGCGGCTCTGGCCACCTGAACGGGGACGTCAAGGTCGCGCGACTGACCGTCGAGGATGGGGCCACGCTCAACGGCAACGTCACGATGCAGTCGGAGAAGGGCTAACCCCAGCTCTCTCGGCCCGGACGACCGCAGGCAGAACCACCGTTTCGAGGTAGTGCTGGGCCGCGTCCATGGCGCCGTGCACCATGCGCCACTCGAGCTGCTCCAGGCCCACCTGCTCCCGGTTCAGCTGGCCAAGTCGTAAGCGCCAGAAGGCGGGGTCAAAGTTGAGCCCGGGCAGCTGAACGCGAGACTCCGGCCGCGGTTGCTCGGGGAGCTCAGGCTGAGGGGAGGTTGAATCCTGTGCCGGCGGTCCCGCCGCCTGGACCGGAGCCGCGCCGGCGTGCTGCGCCGCGGCGGAGGCGACAAAGTTCCAGGCGAGCACCAGCAGCAAGGCGACCACCACGCATTCGGCGATCACCACCCAGGTCAGCGGTTGGCGGAGAAGTTTGAGCATGCCGCCAACGTAGGAGCCGCGGGCTGATCTGGGAACTGTGCCTGTTAAGGCCCAGGCGGTACGCCGACGAGTGGGGCGGCTCTAGCCGGGGAGCCGCCCTTCTCGTGCAGGTCTAGTGCAGCTTGACGACCTGGATCTGGATCGCGACGCCTGGCGGTGGCGTGAAGCCAAACAAATCCGAGGCGGTGTAGTGACCAGGAATCAGGGGGATGCCGGTGTCCGATCCGGGCACTGTCATGGTCGTTCGAAAGCGACCAACGTAAGTCTGAGTCTCGCTGATGGTTACGAATTCCGTTGTGTTGCTCAGATCGAAGGTGAAATCATCGTGGAAGTGGATCGCGCCGGCTGTGCCCGGACCGCCTCCACCGACCAGGTGCTGGCAGCCGGTCAATTCTGCGTCGCCGGTCCCGTCCGAATACAGGACCGCCCAGCCCCAAAAGCCGCCAGTTCCACCCATGCCGGCGCATGCAGCGGGATTGTTGCAGTTGAACGAGAACATGAGCTGGTAAGTCTGTGTAGGACCGCCTGGCCGATTCCCGTAAGCGGCAGCGGGTGTCGCTGCAGCGGCCATCATCAAGATGGCCATGAACGAAGTTGTCGCGAGCAGCAGGAGCCTCCGCATAGGCCAACCTCCACACCGTACTGCTGAGATGCAAACAGCGGGACAGAAGTCTCAGCTCCCTCCAGCCCCTGGCAACTCAAACGTGCGCCTCTTGGCGGCGAAGGGCAATGGGAAATTCGTTCTATGCAGTTCGTTGGCGCACGAAGATCAAGCGGCGCGGTGGGGGGTGTCACGCGCGGACTAGACTGGGAGGACCGCCGGGATCTGCCTCCCATCGAGCCAGTAGTACAGGACGTCCTCGCCTCCGCCGAACGCGATGGTGTAGAGCGCCCCTTCGAACCACAGGGCCCAAACGCCCGAATCCATCAACAACACTGCGCCCATGCCCATCATCCCGAGCAGGATCGCAACGTGTCCGGTCTGGTACTCGGAATCGAACACCGATAGTTGGTGCGCTTCGAAGATTCGCTGCCAGAGCAGGATGTCGCTCAACGCATAAAACCCGAGCGCGATCAGGAGTGCGGCGAGCGCCCGGCGCTTAACGGTATTGCGCGGCATGGTGACCATCGGGCATGACGGCTCGGGCCGGCCTGTCTGAGCTCGGACGCCTCGGAGGAGTGGGGCTGGGCGCGCTCGGTATGACCTCGGCGATTTCTGGCGTTGGG
>DATHDR010000063.1:0-2453 GCA_035318965.1 Verrucomicrobiia bacterium
CGATTCGAATACAGTCGTCGGAGGAAGTCGGAAGATGCTGTACGACCAAGGCGGCTCATAACCCGAAGGTCGGCGGTTCGAATCCGACCTCCGCAACCAACTTTGCGAAATGCAAAGGGCGCCCTGCCGGCGCCCTTTCTCTTTGTCTCAGCTCGGTCCACGCACACGATGTGCCTGGCGGGACTCGCCTAGAGACACGAAGGTTAGAATGCCCAGCCGTGAGCCGGCTCCTGACGCCCGCCGCGGCGGCAGCGCTGGTCGTCCTCACGGTCTTCGATGTCGTGCTCTCCGCGGCCGCCACAACCTGGCAGATCAGCACAGACTTCCGGATGCCCTATGCCGTGGGTGAGATCGCCCGCAGCCATGGCTGGGAGCACATCTACGAACTCAACCTCCAGCGCCCTGTCGTGCTGGGGCTAAGCCACAGCGATCTGTTCTATCCCTACCTGAACGCGCCGCCCTGGGCGTTCCTCGTATTTCCGCTGACTTTTCTCCCTTACCCGGTCGCGTATGCAATCTGTGTCGTCGTCATGGCGGGCTGCCTGCTGGCGGCAGCCCTGCTGGCGGCGCCTTCCGACAGGCTGCATCGGATCATTTACGCGGGCTCCGCGTTCGGGAGCCTGGAAGTGGCGCTGGGGCCCGGCTTCGGACAGCCGGCCGCGCTGGTGGCGCTGGCGATCGTCGGCTGCTGGCGGCTGCTGAGAGCCGACCGGCCTGCGCTGGCAGGCCTGACGCTCGCGCTGATCACGGTCAAGCCGAACATCGCCGTGCTCGTGCCATTCGCGCTGTTGCTGGCAGGTCATACGCGTGCGTTCGTCTATTGGGCGGCCGCGACCCTGGCGCTGGCGGCGGTCTCGGTTGTGGCGCTGCAGCCGAGCGGCGTCCAGGAGTACCTGGTTCTCCTCGCGACTGGCCCTAACTATCTCGCCAACGAGCCTGCCTGGACGCTGTCCCGGCTGCTGGGCCCGACGGTCGGCCTGCCGCTGGAGGCGCTGGTTGTGATCGGCGCCGCCGCCTCGGCCTGGCTCTACCGGCGTCAAGGGCCTGAGGTCCCGATCGCGGTCGGGATCGTGGCGACGCTCATCGTTTCGCCCTACATGCACACGCAGGACCTGGTGGTCCTTGTCGTGGCGATCTGGATGCTGCACCGCGCTCAGCTCGAACAACTGAACGGACGCGTGCTGGCCGCCTTGTGGGTGGTGGCGGTAGTGGGCATCGAGTGGACGCCGCTGCTTGTCGCCGCCGAGGTCGCCCTTGTCGGAATTCTTCTCTATCCGGCGCTTGGCCAAAGGCGAATGCTGGTGCCGACTGGCACCCAGCCGCCGTAGGGTCTTACAGGTGGCGGATCGTCGGCCCAACCACCGAACTCGAATACAATTGCGTCGGTTCGAATCCGACCTCCGCAACCATCCTGGACCCATTCACGGAGCCGGTCTTCCCGGCTCCGCCGCATTTTATGGAGAGATCGTGAACAAAAGGAAACGAGTGGCGCTGGCCAAGCGGCGGACGAAGAAGCGCAAGCTCAAGGCGCGGGCGCAGACCGCAAGATAGGATCTCCTTCTTGAGGGCGCTTGGCTTGCGCCCGGCCTGTGCGGTGCCGTAGCTCAGGTGGTAGAGCGCGCGACTCATAATCGCGTTGTCGCTGGTTCGAGTCCAGCCGGCACCACCATGCTGCGGCAACACTCATCCGAACCACTCCTCCAGGGCATTCTTCGGTCCGAGCTCCTCCAACCAGCGGACCGCGTGATGGTCGCTGTGTCAGGCGGCCCGGACTCGACCGCGCTGCTGGTCGCTCTGCACGAGCTCGGCTTCGACGTGAGCGCAGCGCACTTCGATCACGCGCTGCGAGATGGCTCCGACAAGGTAGCCGAGCGGGTGAGCGCACTCTGCGCCAGCTTGGGTGTGCGCCTTTACGCCTCGCGTCGCGACGCGCCGATGCCGCGCGGATCAGTCCAGGCCGGAGCGCGCGCTCTCCGCTACGAGTTTTTCGAACTGGCACGCGAGCAGGTGGCGGCCGCCTCGGTTGCCCTGGCCCACACGGCGGACGATGTCGTGGAGGGAGCAGTGCTGCACCTCATGCGCGGGTGCGGACTCTCCGGGCTGCGCGGCATGCCGGCCAGGCGCGGCTTCTACGTTCGGCCGCTGATGGCGGTCTGGAGGAGCGAGGTCGTCGAATTTCTTCAGCGGCGCCGAATCGTCGCTTACCAGGACCCAGCGAACTCGGACCTTCACTTCGCTCGCGCGCGCGTGCGACATCAGATCCTGCCCTCCCTCGAGCGAGACCGCCCAGGGATCGGCCGGCGGTTCCACGCAGTCGCGCACAGGGCTGCGGCGCTGCAAGAGGTCATCGAACAACAGGCAGGTGACCGGCTCGGCGACGGCTCGATCACGCGCTGGGACCTGGCCTGGATGCCCGAGCCCGTCGCCACCGAGATCATTAAACGTATGTACGC
>DATHDR010000064.1:0-8737 GCA_035318965.1 Verrucomicrobiia bacterium
GTTTGCGGCGCGTCGAACGTGACCGGCTTCGTCTCCCCCATCCACGAGGTTGCCGAGATCGCGCACCGACATGGCGCCCTGGTCTCGATCGACGCTGCTCAGCTGGCGCCTCACCACCGGATCGACATCCGGCCGGCAAGCGACGCTGGCCATCTCGATTTTGTGTCGCTCTCGGGTCACAAGATGTATGCGCCCTATGGCGCCGGTGTGCTCGTCGCGCCGCGTGATTTCTTCGCCGGCGCGCCGGAGGTCATGGGCGGTGGAGCAATCAGCATCGTCACCTGGGACGACACCGTCTGGGCGGACCTTCCCGACCGTGAGGAGGCCGGCTCACCGAACGTGATCGGGGCTGTTGCCCTCGGCGTTGCCATCGAGACACTTGCCGAGCTTGGCTTTGACGAGATGCTTGATCACGAGGTCGAGCTCGGCACGAGTCTTCTCACGCGCCTCAGCGGAATTCCCGGCGTCGGCGTGCTTGGTGGGCCGGATGTGCCAGATGGTGCAAAGCGCCTCGGCCTGGCGAGCTTTGTCGTCGAGGGATTGCACCATGGCCTGGTGGCAGCCGCTCTGAGCCGTGAGTGGGGCATAGCCGTGCGCAACGGCTGCTTCTGCGCCAACCCGTACGTGTTCCATCTGCTCCACATGGACAAGAAGGCGGTCGATGCGGTCGAAGGCGAGGTCACGTCCGGTCACCGCAAGGCGCTGCCGGGCGCAGTCCGGGCGAGCCTGGCGCCTTACAACACCGCCTCGGAGGTGGACCGCTTCGTGGACGCGGTGACCCGCATCGCGAAGGGCAGGCTGAAGGCAACCTACGATCAAAGCGCGGACGGTACATTTTCGCCGGCGGGAGGCTGGCCTCGGATCCAGAGCCCGCTCAAAACGCTGGCCAAGCCCAGGAGCTAGGGAGGGTTCAGATGATCAAGTTCATCGTCGAGGTGCTGCTGGCCATCTTCCTGCACCCGATCGCCTTCGTTCTGTGCGTGATCGACATCGTGAACCGGACCGATCTCAGCGGGGCGTGGAAGGTGCTCTGGATCATCATCACCTTCTTTTGGGGCATCGGCCCCATCCTTTACATCCTCTTCGGGCGCGGCAAGTTCTGGTAAACGGCTGATCGAATGAGCGATCGGTCGGCGACCCGGGCGTTGGTGCTCGGAATCCTCAGCCTACCTTTCGGCGTTTTCGCTCCCTTCGCGATCTGGACCGCTGTGAGGTCCTTGCGGCGGATCAACGAATCACACGGCGCAGCTCGCGGCGCGACACGAGCCACCGCCGGCCTCGTGGCCGGCGTGGCGGGACTTGCCTCGTTCCTCGTCGGGACTGCCTACTGGTTCCTCTCGTCGTGATCGCGCGCGTGATCATCGCGGTCGTCATGTTGCTGGTAGCCGCGACCACCTATCCCGGAGCCGTTGCGGTTTCGATGGCCATCCGGCTTACGCCGGCGCCCACTGCTGCGTCGCCGGCGCCAGCCGGACAGCTGCCCTGGCTCCACGTCGAGCACCGTCAGGGTGTGGCGCCCTACATCTCAGATGACCAGGGCCGGCTGGTCCTTCTCCACGGCGCTGCCCCTGCGTCACTGCTCGATTTCGGAAGAGACGCCGGCTCACCCCCATCCTCGCCACCGGTGTACCCGATCGAGCCGGCGGCCTACGAGGGCTCGTGCCCCGACACCTCAGCCGCCAGCCGCTACCCGCCGCTGTGCCAGTCGGACTTGACCCACATGGCGGCGCTTGGCTTCAACTCGCTGCGCCTCCCGCTGTCGTGGAGCCTGCTGGAGCCGGATCGAGATCGGTTCAGTGAGGTCTACCTCGCACGAGTCGTGCAGGTTGTGGACTGGGCCAGGGCGCTCGGAATGTACGTGATCATCGACATGCATCAAAATGCCTACTCCCCCTACATCCCTCCGGGAAGCGGACTGAACCTGGCCTACCACAGCGGCGCGCCCGCTTGGGCGACGCTCACCGATGGCGTGCCGTCCAAAGTGCTCCTGAAGGATCAGCGCGAGGCCAACCCCGCGGTCTTCGAGGCCTTCACCAATTTCTGGTACAACCGGAACGGCATCCAGGACGCCTACATCGCAGCGCTTGGGTTCCTCGCCAAACATTTCAAGGACGACAGCGCCGTCCTCGGTTACAGCATCTTCAACGAGCCTCAACCGGGCTGGAATCTTCCGCCCGGATTCGAAGACCTGCTCCTGTTTCCTTTCTATCGGCGCGTAATCGACGCGCTTACAGGCGTCCATGACGGCTTGCCATGTCCAACCGGGTTCTTCATGCCGGCCTTCTGTGGCTATGCCGACCTCGGCATTCACGACCTTCGCCACATGTTTTTCCTGGAGCCCGGACTCCTGAGGGAGATCACAGACTTTCCCACGCACCTGGGGCTCCCGGTCAGCTCCTACCGCAACCTGGTGTTCGACATCCACGCCTACACTCACGGCTACACGATCGAGGCGCTTCTGAATCCAAACGCAGACCCGCGCCAGGCCACGTATCCGTGGGGTGGCTACGAGCAGACGTACGCGCTTGGCATGCGTGAGGCAAGAGCCATGGACGCTGCCCTGTTTGTGGCCGAATTTGGCAACAATCCCAACCACGACTCGCTCATCCTTGCCAACGAGCTCCTACAGCAAGAGAAGCACCTGGTCGGCTTTGCGTTCTGGACATGGAAGGAGGAGACTGGCGCAACCTGGGGCATATACGACCCCGCCAAAGCCGGCGGCTGCCTTCGAAGCGCGCGGGAGCGCTTGCTCGCCAGAGTTTATCCACGAGCCTCCAGCGACCCGGGCCTCGTCTACCACTACGACCCGGACACCGGCGGCTTCCGGCTGACCGCCAGCGGGCGAGCCGGCGATCCGCCGACCGTTGTGTTCATACCGGCCGAGGTCAGGGGATCGCTGGCCGTTTCCGGCACGGCTGAGCCCGAGACGGAGACGAGTCCGGAAGGAGGCCGTCTCATAACGGTTTCGCCCTCCGGAGGACGATTTTCGATCGTCGTGGCTCCGGCGCCTCTCGTTCTGGCCGGCTGCGGCTAACTTAAGTAAGTAACCGACCAGACTCTCAGCAGTATTTGAGAGTTTCCTGAGCCGGGCTTGGGCTAATCTTTGGCATGGAAAGGGTGGGCAGCCGACCAGCCACGGGTGCGCGCACGCGCGCCGTGACCAATGGCGCAACGAATGGCGCCGTCGCGAACGGATTACGTGCGAAAACGAATGGGGCGACATCGCATCGCCCGGGGACCAACGGGACGGCGAAGTTGCAGCCGGTGGTCAAGCTGACGCATGTCAAGAAATCCTTCGGGCGGACGGACGTCCTCAAAGAGATCAACCTCTCGGTCGTCCCTGGGGAGCTGGTGGAGATCACCGGGCCGAGCGGCGCCGGGAAGACGACCCTCCTACGCCTGGTTCACGGCCAGCTGCGGCCGAACGGGGGCGAGGTCTGGGTCGAAGGGCGAGGCCTGCACCGCTGGTGGCGCCGAGGACTGACCCGAGTTCGCCGAGACGTCGCCTTCGTTTTCCAGGAGCACCACCTTCTTCCCCGCCTCACGGCGCTGGAGAACCTGACGCTGGCGCTTCAGGTCACCGACCCACAGCTGCCGTTCAAGACGATCAAGCAGCGCGCCCTGGGTACGCTGGAATCTTTGGGCCTGGCCCACAAGCGGAATTCCTACCCACGGCAGCTTTCGGCGGGGGAGCGTCAGCGCATTGCTGTCGGGCGAGCGCTTGCGGCTAAACCACGGGTCATCCTCGCCGACGAACCGATGGCCTCGATCGACGACGACAACGCGCGAATTGTCATGCGCCTGCTCGAGGACGCGGCAGCGGGCGGCGCAGCGGTCATCGTCGCCAGCCACAAACACTCGTTTCCCTCGAGCCGCGTGCTCAATCTTCCGAGCGGCAGGATCCATCTGAACGGATCGCAGAAAGCGGCTTCGAATGGGAACGGGAAGCACGCCCCCCAGCCCCTATGGCGCGTCCTGCTTCCGGTCCACGCGCGAACGCGCAAGCAGGTCACCAAGCCCAAACAGCTCCCACTTTGGCGACGGACGGTGGCGCTGGTCGCCAACAGCTACCGGCTGGTGGTCTTGAGCGGATTGCGAAGCTGGAGCCGCGACGTGAGGCTCACGGCCCCGGCGCTTGGCACGATGGCTCTCCTGCTGCTGCTCTGCGGGACTCTCGCCATGGTGGGAATTGCGATCGAGCGTGCTGCGGTCCAGCAGGCCGCTGAGGCTTCGCTCGTGCGGGTCTACCTCGCGTCCGACGCCACCCCCGAGGCGGTTGCCACGCTGAAGTCCAGGCTGACCTCCGATCCACGGATCGCTTCGATCACCGAGGTGAGCCCGGAGCAAGCGCTCGCCGAGGCCGCCAGCCATCCCGGGCTGGACAACCTGTCGAGCCTCAGCTCGACCAACCCGTTTCCGGCGAGCCTGGACCTCCGGGTCAGCGACGTGACCAAGGTGGGCGCCGTGGCCACGTCGGTCAAAGATGACCCCGCCGTCGACCCCGCCTACCCGACGTCGTACGACCCGGACACATACTCGCGTCTGCGCCGCATCGCGCTTGTGGTCGGAGGCGTCGGAGTCGCCTTGCTGTTGCTGTTCGGGCTGGTCGCCTACGCAGTGATCGCCAACTCTATGCGCGGCATCGCAACCGCGCGGAGGCAGGAGGTCGCCTTGATCCGCCTCCTTGGCGCGCGGGGCTGGATGCTGCGAGGCCCATTCGTCGTCGAGGGCCTCATGATCGGGGCCCTTGCCGGCGCAGTAGCCGCTGCGGCCGTCGCCGGCGCCTGGGTGCTGGCGATCCGATTCGAGTCCGCCACCTATGCCCAGGTGCTGCCTGGGGTGGGACCGACCGAGGTCCAGTACGTTCTCGCCTCCGTGATGGCAGCCGGGCTGCTGCTGGGCTCTTTGACCGCCACGCTCGGCTTCCGCAAAGTCCGCGCATGAAGCGAACGGTCGGTGCGCTCGCCGCCACATTCGCGCTGATGGCGATTGAGGCGACAGGCGTGGGCGCGACGGACGCGTCGCCCTGCCCGTCGCCGTCCAGCGCGTCCGCCGCGCGAGTAGCCTGCCAATCCGCCCCGACGGATCCAAACCAGGCCGCATATGACCAGCTGCGCTCGCGCCTCGGAGGAGACCTGTCCACCGCACTGTCCACACAGGAGCGCCTCTCGGCGGCACTCCATCAGACGTCTGTTGGCGTCCAGATCCTCACCGATCAGATCACCCGTGAAGAGGCTGTCATCTCGACATTGGAAGACCAGATCGCGCAGCTCGATACCGAGATCGCGGATACAGAGGCGCGGATCGAGGTCGAGAAAGAGCAGGTGAGCGCGATGGCGCGGGCGATCTATCGCCAGCCGACTTCACTGTGGATGCTTGTCGCCCGGACCGGGAACCTTCACGACGCGCTGCGAGCGACCGCCGACCTGGTCGTCGCAGGCCAGCGAGCGCACGCGCTGCAGACCCGGCTGGAAGCTGATCTCCAAAAGCTGCAGAAGGACCGAGAGGCTCGCGTAGCCGCTCTCGACGCTGAAAACGCAACAAGAGACCGCCTGGTCGCGAATCTCAGCGCTCTGAGCGACCTCATGAGCGCGCAGGACGACGTCAGCAGCCAGATGTCCGACGTCATCGCGCAGATACAGACGGCCCAAAACGGGCTGCAGAACCAGCCACCCGAGGTGACTGCGGCGCTTGCCGCCCTGCTCGAGTCTCAGACGCAGAACCTGATCCAGCTGTCGTATCAGCAGGCGTGGACACAGGCCCACATCGGCGCCGGCCTCGCGATGGTCACTCACATGCTGCCGGCGGGGAAGCCCATCGCGGGCCTGACTCTTTCGTGGCCGATGGCCGGCGCCCACCTGACTCAGCCGTTCGGCCCAAGTGACCTGCTGCTGGAGCCGCCGCTCGGCCCATATGCGCACTTCCACACCGGCATCGACATCGCCGCGCCATTTGGAACCACCGTGATGGCGGCAGCGGACGGCGTAGTAGTCGCCGTGGGTCATTCGGGCGTGGGCTACGGCAACTATGTCGTCATCGCCCACGGCGGCGGGATCATGACTCTCTACGGACACCTGCTCGAGACAAACGTCGACACCGGCAACACGGTCGTGCGCGGCCAGCGAATTGGTCTCGAGGGGTCGACCGGGTGGTCGACGGGCCCGCACGTGCACTTCGAGCTGCGCGTCAACGACGCGGTGGTCGACCCGATGCCTTATCTACCGAAAGTGATGAGCTGACCGGCCGAGCGACTTCGATTCGGGATCAGAAGCGCGCAAGAACTTTGTGGAGCGTTGCACCCTCGAAGCGGAGGAATCCGGGCCGGGGCGCGTTCCGTATCGGAGCCAGAGCGGCTCGCGCAGCTTCCTCGCTGTCAAATACGAGCACGTTCAACGTGCGGCCCTCTTCGTCGGACATAAAGAGCCCTGAAACGATCCCGGGCACCTGCTTAACCGGGGGCAGAACGTTTGCCTCGAGGTGATCTCCGCTTCCCTGAATGCGCTCGGCCTCTCCGCTCTCACGAACCACCACTGCGACCATCGGACCCTCCTTGTTCCTCTAAGATTGGGAAGAACAAACCTGCATTGAAGTCATGAGTATTCCATCGAATACCGATCCGGTCAAGCCCCGCGCCCGCTATGCCTCCACACGTCGCCGGGCCCAGGCGACCCAGACCCGCGAGGACATCGTCGCCGCTGCGCTCGACCTCTTTTTGCACCAGGGGTACCTGGGGACAACCATCGTCGCCGTCGCCACGGCGGCGGGGGTGGCGGTCGAGACCATCTATCGGGTGTTCGGCAGTAAGGCCGCTCTGTTCAAATCGGTCGTGGAGGCCGCCGTCGCGGGGGGCGCAGCTCGGGCGATGGTCCCAGTCGAGCAGCGCCCGGCCATCAAGGCGATGATTGAGGAGGAGGATCCGCGCCGCATCCTCGAGCTTCACGCCGCCACTCAGCCGGGGATCCATGCACGGGCGGGTCCCCTGTACCGCGTGCTCATCGAGGCAGCCACGGGCGATACCGAGCTGGCGCGGGTCTGGACTCAGCTGGAAGCCCAGCGACTCGAGGGGATGAAGAACATCGCCCGGCTCTTGGCGGATCGTCGTGCACTGCGACCGGGGCTGTCGATCGAGGAGGCTGCAGACGTGCTGTGGACAATCAACTCGCTTGCGGTCTACGACCTGTTGGTCCTCGGGCGGGGATGGCCCCCCGAGCGGTACCGCGACTGGATCACAGCGACCAACGCTCGGGCGCTTCTTGACCGCGGAGAGGAGCCGATCCAGCGCAAGGCTCCAGCACGTCGCGAGCGGTGACACAAAGCCGTGGGCATCGCGGGTGCCCGCGAGGTTGGTGCCCCCGGAGGTGTCTGAGTTCAGGACATAAGCGACCGCCTGAGTAGCTGATGTCTCAGGACATAGTGGACTCCCACTGGAGGTGGGGCCATGAACCTGGGGCGCTTTTTGGTCGAGGCGGTGGCGGTTAGCGGTGCGAGTCCAAACGAACTGGCACGTTCGCATCCCATCTCGAGGAGCTGGCTGTTCCGGCTACTCGCTCGCTATAGACAGGGCGGCCTGGCTGCGGTGGAACCTCGTTCTCGGCGCCCCAAGTCGTCTCCGACGCGAACTTCGCCTGACGTCCAGCAGGCCATCGTCGACCTGCGCCGCGAGCTACTCGCCCAGGGTGTGGACGCCGGCGCTCAGACCATCACCCACCATCTCGCTCTGCGCCTGGGCAAAGCGCCATCGCGCTCCACCATCTGGCGCATCCTCAAGGCCGAGGGCCTGATCACCCCTGAGCCGCACAAACGCCCCAAGTCGTCCTGGATCCGCTTCCAGGCCGAACTGCCCAATGAGCTGTGGCAGGCCGACGCCACCCACTGGCGGCTGGCCAACGGGACTGAAGTCGAGATCCTCAACCTGATCGACGACCATTCCCGCCTCTGCTTGGCCTCGGTGGCCTACCCCACCATCAAGGCCGCCGACGTCCTCGAGGCTTTCACGACCGCCGGCCAGAGCTATGGCTATCCGGCCAGGTTCCTTACTGACAACGCCGCGGTGTTCAGCGGCGCGCCTAGAAAAGGCCGGGTGGCTCTGGAGTCAGAGCTCGACCGCCTAGGCATTGTCTCCAGCCACTCCAGCCCCTACCACCCTCAGACCTGCGGCAAGGTCGAGCGTTTCCACCTCACGCTCAAGCGCTTCCTCCGGCGCCAAGTGGCTGCCGCGAGCCTCGCTCACCTACAGCTCCAACTCGACACGTTCCGCGCCTACTACAACCAGCAACGACCTCACAGTTCTGCCCGAGGCCAGACACCTATCCAGGCCTTCCACGCTCGGCTCAAGGCGGGCCCATCGCAGGCCTCATCAGCCCTTCAGTACCGAGTCCGTCGCGACAAGCTCGACGCTGGCGGCAAGGTCACCATCCGCCACCTCGGCCGGCTACGCCATCTCTATATCAGTTACAAGCACAAGCGCGAACCGGTCACGCTTTTGGTCGCAGGTGCCTCGGTCAAAGTCGTCGCCGAGGACGGCTCGATCCTGCGCGAGCTGACTCTCGACCCCGAGCGCGGTTACCAGCAGGTGGGCCAGCAGGCCCGGTCTACGATGTCCTGAGACATAGCCAACAAAGAGTCCTCTATGTCGTGAGACATCAGAATGGTGGACCCGAGGGGATTCGAACCCCTGACCTCTTGAGTGCGATTCAAGCGCGCTCCCAGCTGCGCCACGGGCCCACATGCTCGCCTG
>DATHDR010000065.1:0-5684 GCA_035318965.1 Verrucomicrobiia bacterium
GTGCTGGAGGCTTATACGACCCTGGGCGCGCTGGCCGCCAGCACGTCGCGCGTAAAGCTCGGCACGTTGGTAACCGGCGTGACCTATCGCAACCCGGCGATGCTTGCCAAGATGGTCACCACGCTCGATGTCATTTCCAACGGCCGCGCCATTCTCGGCATAGGCGCCG
Source organism: Verrucomicrobiia bacterium (assembly GCA_035318965.1). Lineage (GTDB taxonomy): Bacteria > Chloroflexota > Dormibacteria > Dormibacterales > Dormibacteraceae > Palsa-870. The sequence goes on from DATHDR010000065.1 coordinate 170, forward strand.
CCTGGAACGAGGATGAGCACAAGGGCTACGGCATTGAGTTTCCGCCCATCGGCCAGCGCATGGACCGCCTAGACGAGGCGCTGACGATCGCGAAGCTGATGTTCACGCAGGACCGGCCGTCATTCGAAGGCAAGTACTACAAGATCGATCGCGCGCTCAATGTGCCGCGACCCATCCAGCCAGGAGGCCCGAAGATCCTGATCGGCGGGACCGGCGAGCGGCGGACCCTGAGGCTTCTCGCCCAGCATGGTGACATCGGTCACTGGTTTGGCGGCCCGATCGATGAGCTGAAGCGAAAGAAGCAGGTCTTCTATGACCACTGTGAGGCGGTCAAGCGGGATCCTTCTGAGGTGCAGCTGACCCTCGGCGCCGCGCTGGTCCTCGTCGAAAACGAAAAGGACGGCAAGGCAATACTCGACAGCCTTACGCCGGAGCGGCGCGCGATGGCGAGGGTTGCGACCGTGCCCCAGGCTGCAGAGCTGATCGGCACCTACATGGACGCGGGGTTCACGGGCTTCACGTTCAACAACAACATCTACGGGACGAAGGAGTCGATCGCACTCGTGGGCGAGCTGATCAAGCTGGTGAACTCGAAAACCCCCGCGGCAGCCTAGTCCTTGTAAGTGAGCTCCCCTGCGCGTACCGGCACGGTCAGGTAGTTTTCTGGCGGAGCCAGCGGGCACGCCCAGCGCGGGCTGTAGGCGCATGACGCGTTGTAGGCGTAGTTCAAATCGATCACGACGTCGCTTGAGCCGGGCGTGATCTCGAGCACGAGCCCGTCCGTGTCCTTCGCGGTGTCGAACAGATAGCGCCCGCCTCCATAAGTCTCGCGACCGGACGTGGTGTCGCGAAACGGAACGAACAGCCCGCCGGCGTACTGGACGAGGCTGAGCACCGTGAGCCTGCATGGTGAGCCGCCCAGCTCGAAAACGAGTCGCCCGGCCCGTCGGTAGCGGACCGCACCGTCTTCGCCGCCGGTGTCGATCACGAGCTCGGATCCATCCGCCGGCTCGAACCACGCCTGCACTCGGTAGGCAGCTTCGTACGGATAGTACCGAAGTCCTTTGAACGATGCCCGCTCGTCGGGCTCGATCGGCGATTGGGGGTGGGACCGGAACAGCTCATCGCGTTGTTGCCTGAAACGGACGTTGGCGTCGGGACCGCTTATCCGATACAGGTCCCCAACTCGGCGCCTCCAGTCGACGAGGTCGAGGAGGGCTTGCGCGTCAGCGCCCGTCATTTAGTGCTGCGCCCTGCGCGCGCTCGGCCGCGTGGTCGGTTGGAGTGAGCTTGTAGCTGGCCTGCGGTGGCAGGTTCGCAAGGGCCTGGTGGACATCGTCCTCCGTCGCGTCTGTGACGGAAAGAACGTACCGGCGGGAGTGTGCATCTGCGACTTCGGTGGCATGGATCGGCACCGATACGGGTGCGGCCGCGCCGACCGCAGCGACCGCAGCGGGCTCCGGCTCGACGGCAACCTTTGGAGGACGTGCCGCTGCGTCCGCTCGCAGCACCCTCCAGTGGTACAGGCCGATTCCGGCGGCGACAACGATCACGGCCAGGTAGTGCCCGAAGTCCAGGTTGCCGGGGTCGTGGAGCTTTGGATGTGCGCTGAAGACCTGCTGCAGGAGCGCGTTGAGCATCCCGACGCCGGCGCCGAGAATCACGAGCACGGTCGCCAGCAGCGCGGCCCAAACGTAAAGGCGCCGGCTGAGCGACTGGCGATCGGCCGCCCATGGCGACGGACGCCAATGAGCGATCCAGACCACGGCGCCGACGACCAGCAGGGTGACCCAGAGGCTGACAGGGTCCTTCCATTCGCCCGCCTTGATGCCGATGATCGGCGCCTCCAGCTGCTCGGCCAGCGTCCAGAGCAGACCGCCTGCGCCGATCGCCCACGCCCCGAGTGAGACCAGGGCGGCCAGGTTCGTGTACAGGCGCCGGATGCCCGCCTGCCGGTCAGCCTCCTGCGCTCGTGCATCCTGAGCCAGTCGGAAACGAAGCAAGGACCATGCGATCCCGTACACCAGGACCTGTGACCCAGGTGCGGCAAGCGCTCCAAGGACGTCGTCGCCGGCTACTCCGACAGGGTGGGCCACTCCGAGGGCGCGTGCCAGCCCGTAGTACAGGATCTGGCTGGCGGCGACGAGGGCGGTGATCATGCTCACGGCCACCGCGATGAAACCCGTCAGCGCGCGCAGGGTCGAGTGGCGATCGTCCGAAACGTGGTGCTGGGCGATGGTGCGCCAGTGGAAGCCCCACACGACAACCCCGGCCAGGAACAGGCCGCCGGGGTCGCCCATGTACCGGTAGTCACCGAGCGAGCTGTGCCATGCCTTCAGCCAGGCGAGCTCGATCAGGGCGCTCGCCCCGCTCAGCACCGCCAGCAGGCCGGCGAGCAGGACGACGTACATGTACCAGCGCCGCAGCGTGGCGGACGCGCCTGTCTCGCCGACCGCGGCGCGGTCGCGGGTCGCGATTCGGAAATGGAATGCCCAGATCACGATGAAGACCAGGGCGATCCACGCCGCTTGTGAGGTCACGAGCCAGTTCGGATCGGCCGGGCACGAGCTCCCGGGGCCTTTGAGGAATGGCCCGTTTACAACGGTCGCGCACGTGTCCATCAGCGGGCGCAGAAGGTTGGCCGTGGTGATTGCAAGTGAGACCAGCGCGCCGATCGACGCCGCCAGGCACGCCCAGTAGAGGTACATGCGCCGGATTGCGGAAGCGCGCTCGGCTGCATCCCGCATCGCAAACCGGCGAGCGAACCAGAAATGCGCTCCCCAGACCGGCAGCGCCACCACGGTCATCGCGGTGTAGATGGCCAGCTGAGTCCGGCTGTCCTGAGCAGAGGGGTCGTTGAAGGCGAAGAGCAGGACAGTGGACCCGAGCAAGGCGAGCCCGGCGGCCAGCAGACCGAGGCCGGCGGCGCTGACCAGGTAGAGGTAGAGGCGCCGCAGGATCATGGCCGAAACCGTACTACCATGCGCGAGTGGTCTCTCAAGAACTGCTCGAAATCCTGGCGTGCCCGAAATGTCACACCAAGGTGGAGTTCAAGGAACCCGATCAGCTGCGCTGCCCCAACTGCAAGGTCCTCTACCCGGTCGTCGACGGCATCCCGGTGATGCTGATCGAGGAGGCTAAGCCGGACGCCAGTTAAGCTGCGCAGGCATATTTGCTCGTGTCGGTTTGAGACGGATGTGCCTGTGCATCTTTGACGTCACCCTGGATCTCGTCGTCAGTCAGCGCGTAGGCCTGGTTGGGATCGCCGGCCGACGTCGCGAACACCAGCCCGAGCACGCGGCCTTCGAGGTCGACCAGCGGGCCGCCTGAGTTGCCGGGTCGCACCTGGGCCTGGATGACGAAAATCTGGCGCGTGACGAGGTTGGCGTTGTAGATGTCGCGACCCTCGGCATCGATCCTTCCGTTCACGACCGCGGCGGAGACCTTCTCGGGACCCCCGCCCGGGTAGCCGATCACCGCTCCCTTCGTACCGCGCTGCGCGGGACCGAGTACAAGCGCTGCCGACTTGAAGTCCGGCACGTAGAGGATGGCTACGTCTCGCTCCGGGTCGAAGTAGACGACTGTGCCCTGAAGCTTTGCGCCCGATGGAGCCAGGATCGTGTGTCCGCTCGTTCCCGACACAACGTGGGCATTGGTCACGATGTACCCGGTGCCGACCGGAAACCCGCTCCCGGTCACCAGGCCTCCACACCCGAAGCTCGAGATCTTGACCACAGCCTGGGCCGCGCGATTGACCCCGACGGTGTCGACTGACTCGGGGAGCGCCAGGGGTGCGCCGATCGCGGGCTCCAGGCCTGCAAACACGGGTGGAAATGAGACGCCGGACAGGATTCCCTGGATGCTGGCCAGGAATGCAGGCGGGCGCGGCGCGAGGTTGTCGAGCGTGTGCAGAACGACCGAGCGCTGGATTTGCTGCGCAACCTCCTGGCTGGGACCGCGCGAGAAGCTCAGCCCGAGAAACCAGCACATCGCGATCACCGCCACCGCGGAAAGGACCGCGCCGCCGAACGAGTCGGTGGCGCTGTGGATCCCGGTCTTGAGAATCCTGCGGCGAATTGGCTCGCCCGCTGCAAACCCGATGCTCGAGCCAAGGCTGCCGCCGATGACGAGGACGAGCACCGCGCCAAGCGGGCGTGCCACCGAGTTGTGGATCTCGAGGTAGTTGAGCACCGGGGTAGCGGCTGTCGCTCCCAGGAGAACGCCAACCACGAGGCCGGCGTACTGGGCCGCTGACAGCCAGAATCCCCGCCGGTACCCGTTTGCGAGCCCGATGAGGACCGCTGCCACGATCACGATGTCGATCAGGTCGATCACTTCTTAGCCTTTTAACACCCTAGTGCCACCGGCCGCCCAAAGTACTCGGGCTCGGTTTGCTGATAAATTGCACGCGTGGTCTTTCTCGCCGGCGAATGGGTACCGGCCTGGCTTGCAATGAGCATCACGTTCCTGGTCGCCGCCCTTGGAGTGGCAGGCCTCGGCTGGTGGGTGCTGCGAGGCGACGCTCGCAACCGCGCGGGCGAAGAGGTTGCGGAGGCAGCTGCGACGGAATCCACCGCCAAGGAAGCGCACCACTAAGCCCAACGGGGCGGAGCGCCTAGACCTTCGCCGGCTCCGGCTCGGTGGCCACGACCTCGCCCGACTCACGCAGGTCGCGCAACGGCATAAAGCTGTGGATCGGCGGTACCCGCTCGAAGTTGTACGGGGCCGGGGGGGACGTGGTCGCCCACTCGAGAGTGTTGCCCTGCCATGGGTCGTCGCCGGCGATCTCGCCCCCATGCCAGCTGCGCACCACGTTGATCAGGAAGAGGAGAACCGAGAAGGCGATCAGGAAGGACGAGATGGTGATGATCAAGTTGGTCGTCGCCCAGCTGGGGTTTGCGTAGGTCGCGATGCGTCTTGGCATGCCTTCGAGCCCGAGCGTGTGCATGATCAGGAAGGTGCCGTTGAACCCGACGAACAGCGTCCAGAAGTTCCACTCGCCGAGCTTGCGACTCAACAAGTGGCCCGTGATCTTCGGGAACCAGTAATAGATGCCGGCGAAGATCGTAAACACGCTGCCGCCGAAGAGCACGTAGTGCAGATGAGCGACCACGTAGTACGACTGGTGCAGCTGCGTGTCCACCGGGACTGAGGCGAGATAGACCCCGGTAATCCCGCCGATCAGGAAGGTGGCCAGGAATCCCCATGCAAACTTCATCGGCACCGTGAATTCGACCGATCCCCACCAGGTGGTGGCGATCCAGTTGAAGAATTTGATGCCGGTCGGCACAGCGATCAGCATCGTCATGAGCATGAAGAAGCCCTCGACATACGTGTTCATGCCGACCGTGAACATGTGGTGCGCCCACACGGTCATCGAGAGGAAGACGATGCCGAACAGCGCGGCGACCATCGTCATGTAGCCGAAGATCGGCTTGCGCGCGAAGACCGGGATGATCTCCGAGATCATTCCGAATCCCGGCAGAATCATGATGTAGACCTCGGGGTGCCCGAA
>DATHDR010000066.1:0-10314 GCA_035318965.1 Verrucomicrobiia bacterium
CGAGCTGCGCTACGTCGACGCCGGCCATGGCCATGCGCGCCTGCTGCGTGGCGTCACCGGCCAGGAGACCCTTCCTGTGCGCAGCGCGCCTATCGGAATCTTTCCCGACAGCCAGTTCGGCGTCGGGACGGTGACCATGAATCCGGGGGACACGCTGGTCGTCTTCTCGGATGGGCTGCTCGACCTGCGACCTGACCTCGCGACCAAGGATGTGCTGCTGCCTTACGAGGCGCGCCGGGCAGGCAGCGCTCAGGAGCTGGTCGACATCCTGGCGCAGGGCTCGAGGACACGTGAGCTGTTGGACGACGTGACGGTGCTGGCCTTAAGACGTCTCTGAAGGTGGTTGCAGGCATCGGCCCCCCCACCCGGCGCTCCGCGCCGACCTCCCCCTGCGGGGGAGGTGACTACCCCAAGGCTGGTTTAGCGGTGGCGAGCCACCGCTCCAGGACAGCTGCCACTACATGCAGCTTCACCGGTTTGGAGATGTAGTCGTCCATGCCGGCGGCCAGGCATCGCTCGCGATCGCCAGACAGCGCGGCTGCTGTCATCGCGATGATCGGGACGTGCCGCCCCGCCCGCTCGTTTTTCCTGATCAGCCGCGTCGCCTCGTATCCGTCCATCTCCGGCATCTGGCAGTCCATCAGCACCGCGTCGAACTGCATGTGCTCGAGCATCGTCACCGCCTCTGCGCCGTTGCCGGCAGCCTCCGCCCGGTAGCCCAGGCGCTCGAGCATCCTGACGGCCACCTTCGAGTTCGCCGCGTTGTCCTCGACGACGAGAACTCTTGTCCACTGGCGGGCTGGATCCGGCGGTCCGAGCTCCACCTCAGCCGGCGATAGCTTTGAGCGAGCCGACCTTTCGGACACAAGAGTGTGGAGGATGTCGAAGAGCTGTGACGGGCGTACCGGCTTGACGAGCTCGGCGTCAACGCCTGGCACAGGGACCTCGGAGTGCCCGGCGGAGGTCAAGAGGATCACGACGAGATCTCTCAGCACCTCGTCGGCTCGGATCTCGGCGGCGACCTCCCGGCCGTCCATCACCGGCATCATCATGTCGACGATCGCCACGTCGAATGCGACGTCGCGGCGAGCTGCGTCCCGCATCTCTTGAAGGGCGTCGCGTCCGCTTTCGAAGCTGCGCTCCGGCATTCCCCAGGAGCTCAGGTAACGCTCGAGGATCGTGCGGTTGGTGCGGTTGTCATCGATCACCGCGACAAAGGTGCCGGCAAGGCTGATCGCCTGCTGCGAAGCGCGAGCTTTCCCCTCTGCCGCGCGAAATAAAGCGATGAACCAGAACCGGCTGCCCGCATCCTTCTCGCTCTCGACGCCGATCTCGCCGCCCATGAGGCCCGTGAGCATGCGGGCGATCGCCAGGCCCAGGCCGGTCCCACCGTGCTTTCGGGTCGTCGAGCTGTCCACCTGCGAGTAGGTCGAGAAGACACGCGCCTGCTCTTCTGGGGTGAGGCCGATGCCGGTGTCGGCGACCTCGAAATGGAGCGCCACCCCGGGACCGGTGCTCTCGCGCCGCGACGCGCGAACGACCACCTCCCCGGCGCTTGTGAACTTGATCGCGTTGGCGACCAGGTTGATCAGCACCTGGCGCAGCCGGCCGGGGTCACCGATCACCACCGCGGGGACGTCCGGCTCGACATCGAGGATGAGCTCAACACCTTTGTTGGCCGCCGCCTCGGCGAACAGCTCGACCGATTCTTCCGTTACATGCTTCGGGCTGAACTCGATGGTCTCCAGGCGCACCCGGCCGGCCTCGATCTTGGAGAAATCGAGGATGTCGTTGATGATCTCGAGCAGCGCGTCACCGGAGGTGCGCACCGTCTCCACGTACTCGCGCTGCTCGGGCGTCAGCTCCGTTTCCAGCAGCAGCCCGGTCATGCCGATGACCCCGTTCATCGGCGTGCGGATCTCGTGGCTCATCGTGGCAAGAAACTCGGACTTGAGGCGTGTCAGCTCCTGCAGCTCCTGGTTGCGCTGTGCCAGGTCCGAGAGCAGTGCGGACTTGGCTTCTTCTGCCTCTGTGGCTACCGCACGGTTCTCCTCGAGCTGGATGACAACGCGGCGGACGAGGATGCCGAACGCAACGAGCAGCAGCGCTTCGAGCAGCGCGTGGGCGGGATCGCCGGCGGCTGGATTGACCAGCGTGACGAGGACGAGGTCGGCAACCCCAAGCGCCGCGCCGACGGCGAACTCGACCGACGTGTAGTAGAGGGCCAGGAAGATCAAAGGAAGGAGGACGAAGGGGAAGGCTCGCGTGATGCTCAGCCCGAACTGGATTTCGAGCGCGAACGCCAGCGCCAGGGCGCCGACGGGTGAAACGGCATGCAGGTAGCGGGGGATTCGCTCCCAGGGCAGCAGGACCAGAGCGCTGGCGAGCGCCGTGAGCAGCACCGAGGTGGCCAGGCCGAACTGCGATCCTCCCCACAGCGGATAGAGGGCCATACCGAACCCGACCAGCACCGGAAGCGCGGTGACCACGCGGCTGCGGGCTTCGATGTCGATCTGGGCCAGCGGTATGAGCACCAGCAGGATCCCGATCGTGGCCGCGCCGGTGAGCACCGGGGAGGCGATCACTGCCGAATATCCGTGGAGGCTGACCAGGCCGACGATGGCAAGCCCAAGGAACGGATAGACGCGGCGGCTCAGTCCGTCGGCTTGTAGGGGCGTGTTCGGGGCGTTCAAGTTCAGGAGCGGGGGGGTAGAGCTTATAGCCTTAAGTAGGGTCTGAGCGAACGGACCGTCGCTACACTTTGGCACCTGCGCACCTTCCATCCCGCCAGGGGGGGCGAGGTTTCAGAGGTGTTGCCAGGAGCCCGGCCACGGACTGCGCCAAAGCCGAAGTTGGCCCGGGGCCTGGTGCGTCGTTTGACGCCCCTGACGGCCATCGCCGCCGTTTTCGCCATCCAGGCCGCCGCCGGCGCGGGTCCGGTCCTGGTCTTTCCGCTTTACCTGACGATCATCCTGCTGACGGCCCTTCAGCTCACCCGGATCGAGTCGCTGGCCACGGCGGTGCTCGCCGCGATCGGGATCCTCATCCCCAGCCTGGTGAGCGCAGACCAGCCGGCCGACACGGCGCCGGCGATCTTGCTTGCCGTCGTGCTGATGGTCTCGGCGGTCGCGATCACCGAGGTGGTGCGCCAGGGTCGTGACGTGGCGGCTGATGCTCAGCGGAAGGCAGAGTCTGTGGCCGCGAGCGAAGAGCGGTTGCGCACGATGCTCGAGGCGGCGATGGTCGGGTTGGCCCTCGCTGACGCACACGGCAGGTGGATTGAGGTCAACGACAGGCTGGGGATGATTGTCGGCCGCACCCGCGACGAGCTGATGCGCCTGAACCTCGACGCGGTGACGGCCGAAAACGACCGCGCGGCGCTCGGCGAGGCTCTCATCCTCCTGCGCGGCGGCGACATCGTCCGCTGGGAGGCGGAGATCAACCAGCTTCGGGGCGACGGCACGCGCGTGCCGGTGGCGATCGCGATCACGACAGCATCGGGACATACTCCTGGCGAGCCGCTGCTGCTCGTGCAGGAGACCGACATCTCGGCGCGCCGGCGGGTGGACGGGCTGCGGGATTGTCTCGTCGCGCTGCGTCACGTGATCGTCAGCGGCTCCCCCTGGGAGCAGGCGGTGCCCCAGCTCCTCAGCAGCGTGTGCGCATATCTCGGCTGGGACCTGGCCCAGTTCTGGCTCGCGGACTCCGGCCGGCAGGCGCTGCACGTGCGGCATTTCTGGCACCGTGAGGCAGCCGGCTACGAAGAGTTTCGCGAAAAGAGCCGTGCGATGGCCATCCCCTTGGGATCTGGGCTGCTCGGCCGGGTCTGGCAGTCCGGCGTGGTCGCGGCCCTGGAAGACCTGTCGGTGGATAACGACTACGAGCGATCCGACACCGCCCGCGCAGCGGGCCTGAAGTCAGCCCTCGCGTTTCCTCTCGTCGAAAGCGGCGTCGTTGTCGGGGTGATCGAGCTCCTCGCCGATCACCTGCGTGTCGTGCAAGACGACGAGGTCACCATGCTTTCGACGGTCGGTGTGGAGATCGGGCAGTTCATCCGCCGGTCCGACGTCGCTCAAGCCCTTCGCCGCAGTGAGGCTGACCACCGCGCGATCTTCGAGCGCTCCCCGATTGGAATCGTCCGCGTCAGCGGCGATGGCGACCTGGTGGAAGCCAACCCCGCACTGCTGGGCATGCTCGAGTACGACTTCGAGACCATGCGCGGCAACGCGTGGCCCGACCTGCTCCGCGCCTACGACCAGGCCGCGTCGCGCCAACGGTTCGCTCCGCTCCTGGCGGGGATCAGCGGCGGTGGCAGTGTGCAGGTCCGTGCCGCGACCGGCGCTGGAAAGTGGCTCTGGCTGCAGCTCACCGCGACGTCGATCCCCGACCCGAGTGGGCGGCCCGAGCACCTGCTCGTGATGATCGAGGACGTCACCACGGTGCGGGAAACCTCGGATCAGCTCGCCGAGGCACTCGAGTCGCAGCGCAACGCCAACTCGAACCTCGAAAAGCTCGACCGCACCAAGACCGAGTTCCTGTCGATCGTCAGCCACGAGTTCCGGACCGCATTGACCGGTATCCAGGGATTCAGCGAGCTGATCCGCGACGGCGGCCTCGAGCAGGACGAGGTGCGGGCGTACGGCGGCTACATATTTAATGACGCGGACAGGATCAACCGGCTGATCGGCGACATGCTCGACCTCGACCGGATGGAATCCGGCCGGATGAGCATGCGAAGCGGTGACGTGGACATCAACGAGGTGTTGAGCGAGGCGATGGCCAGGGCCGGCACGGCTGCTGCGACGGTCGAGTTCAAGGCGGACCTGGACCCCCGGCTGCCCATCGTCGCGGGCGATCGCGACCGCCTGATCCAGGTGGTGAGCAACCTCGTCAACAATGCGATCAAGTACTCGCCAGACGGCGGCACCGTGACGCTATCCACCCGGGCCGACGGCGGGTTCGCGCTGGTCAGCGTGACCGACACCGGGCTCGGCATTCCGCCCGACGAGATCGGGCACGTCTTCGAGAGGTTCCGCCGGGTCCGGAGCGGAGCCGCGCAATCAATTCCCGGGACTGGCCTGGGCCTCACGATCGTTAAGCAGATCGTGGAGATGCATGGAGGCAAGATCTGGGTCGAGAGCGCGGTTGGGCACGGGTCTGCTTTCCACTTCACCGTTCCTCTTGCCGTTGAGGACGCAACGCCGATGAAGCGCAGGCATGCCTGAGGCGGTAAGTCCGGGTGGTTCGAGCCTCTTCACGGTGCTGGTGGCTGATGACAATGACGTCGCCCAACGGCTGTGCAAACGCGTGCTCGAGAAGGCCGGCTACTCGGTGCTCATCGCAGCCGACGGGCTGCAGGCGGTTGACATCGCGTTCAGCCAGCACCCTTCGATGATCCTCATGGACGTGGCGATGCCCGGCATCGACGGCCTGGAGGCGATGCGGAGGATCAAGGCGGAGATGCCGATGCTGCCCATCGTCATCGCCAGCGCGCATTCGATGGCGAGCGATCGCGAACGATTTCTTGCCGCGGGAGCGGACAACGTGCTGAGCAAGCCATTCCGGCTGGCCGACCTGGTCTCGATCGTCGCGAAGCTCGCCCAGGACCAGAAGGCGAAAGAGGGGAAATGAAAGACCTCACCGGCACCAGGGTCGGCCAGTACGAGATCGTCGAGCGCCTCGGTGGTGGGGGGATGGCGGTCGTCTACCGCGCGGTCCAGCAGCCGCTCGGCCGAGAGGTGGCGCTGAAAGCATTGTCGTCCGAGCTGTTCCAGGACGACGGATTCGTCAAGCGATTCGAGACCGAGGCCAAGACCCTGGCCAAGCTCGACCACCCCAACATCCTTCCGATCTACGACTTCGAGATGAACGACGGCGTCGCATACCTGACGATGCCGCTGATCCGCGGCGGGACGTTGAGGGACGTGCTGAACCGGGGCGCGCTCGACACGCTGACCGCGTGGCGCTACCTGCGAGAGATCGGCGACGGATTGCAGCACGCGCACGAAGCCGGCAGCGTCCACCGCGACCTCAAGCCGACGAATGTTCTCATTCATGCCGACGGGCGCGCGATGCTGGCCGACTTCGGCCTGGCCCGAGGCGCAGGCCAGCCGACACACCTGACCACGATCGGGCTTGCCATCGGCACGCCCGGGTACATGGCGCCCGAGCAAGTGATGGGACACGACGTGGACAAGCGAGCCGACATCTACGCGATGGGCGTCCTGACCTTTGAGATGCTGACCGGCCGGCTGCCGTTCATCGGCTCCAACCGCATGGAGGTCGCGTACTCGACGGTCAACGCGCCGATCCCCTCGGCCGTGAAGCTGAACCCGGCCCTGCCCGACGAGCTCGACCAGCTCCTGGCGAAGGTCCTCGCGAAGGACCCGGCGCAGCGGCCGCAGACCGTGCGTGACCTGCTGGCCCAGATGGCCAAGCTGCCACAACGCCGCCAGGCGGCTTCAGCTGCCGTCGGAGCGGCCCAGGGGGCCGTTGCCATTGCGGCAGGGCGTCCGGCCCCCACAATGGAGCCGCCGACGGCGACCTCGATGAAGGTCATCGCCGCTGCCTCCCCAAGGCCGCTGCAAGGTTCTCCAATCCCGACCCCGACGGGTGTCGGGGGCTCGGCCATCAGGACGCTCGAGCTCATGGGCATCAGAGCCTCGCGCGCCAGAGGTCGCTTCATCCTCAACTCGTACGTGAGCAACCTGGTCCACGTGGCGCGAAGCGTGACCGGTGACCGGTGGCCGGAGATCGCCTATGCGGCCGGGCTAGTGCAGTACGTCGAGCAGGATCCGCCCCACGACGATCAGCTGTCCTCTCCCGTCGAGGCGCTCAGCCGGCTGAACGAGGCGTTCGAGACGGTCTACGGGCCGGAGGCCGAGGACACGATCCGGAGCTGGGGGCGCCGGGTCACCGAGCGGTGGCTCGCCGAGGGCCGGCATGGGATGGGCGGCCCGCGCCGACTGGTTCCTGGACGGCAGCGAAAGCTGGCCAGCCTCGTCAAGTCGTTCACCGAGGCGATGGACAACGTGCGTGGTGAGCACACTCACGCATGGCTGCAGGTCGACGAACACCAGTTCTGGCTCGTCAATTTCTCCAACATGTTCGCCCTCGGCAGGGTCAAAACGGTCAAGTCCTGCCACATCTGGGTCACCACGATCGAGACCATCCTCCGCTGGGCCGGGCTGGCCAACGACTGGTATGTCGAGGAGGTCGAGTGCGGCTGCGTGACGGGCACCTTCGACTGCGTTTTCGCGATCCGATCGGTCGAAACCTAGGCCTGGTTTCCTGAGCGGGGCCTTAACAAAGGTCACACGTTTATTACGCCCCTTGTTACGCCGCCAGAATTAACATCTGGCTATACAGTCTGCCCTCCCTCCCTTCTGAAGGTCCCTTACCGACGGGTAGGGGACCTTCTCACGAGTCAGGCTTCCCCTGGGCAACGAGCAGCTCGGATCGCCCCTCACCCGCCCGCACGGCGGGCGACCTCCCCCTGCGGGGGAGGTAGATTTACCCGGCTGTGGGTAGGTTTGCGATTGATGTCACCGCTTGCTGGCGGCCCCGGCGTGTGGGCATGCTCACCGTGGCGGTCGAGCTTTCGAGAGCGCTCATCGCCGGCCCGGGTAAAGACGACTTCACCCTCCTGTGCAGCCGCGAGCGGCCGGCCGCGCTGGAGGACTTGAAGTGCGAGGCGGTCCTGTCGCCTTACCGCCACGAGCTCGCGTTGAAGACCCGCTGGCTGCCCACCGTCGAGCCGCAGCTCGAGTGTGACGCGATCCTCTATCCGTTCTGGCCGAGCCCCCCAATCAGACACCAGGACGCGCCGCCCGCGGCGGTCTTCGTCCATGACCTGGCGTTTCGGATTCGCCCCCAAGAGGTGCCGTGGCAGCAGCGCGTCTATATGCGGGCGGTGCTTGGCCGCGCGCTTCGGTCGGCCGCCGCGGTCCTCGTGCCGTCGGAGTCCACCCGGCGCGACTTGCTCGCGCACTACAAGGATCCAACCCTGGAATCGAAGGTCGTCGTGGTCCGTGAGGGTCTTCCGCCGCAAGTGCCGGCCGGTCCCCTGCCGGCCGGACTCGAACCGGGCTTCATCCTCGCGGTGGGCACCGTCGAGCCGCGCAAGAACTACCCGCGCCTTCTCGCCGCGGTCCGCAGGATGCGCGGGCGACACGGGTCCATTCCTTTCATCATCAACGGCCGTCCGGGGGTGCCGCAGCTCGTCATCGCAGGTCGACCGGGCTGGGCGTACGGCGATACGTTGCAGCGCATCGCCGCTGAACCAGGCGTCCGCTACCTGGGACATGTCGACGAGCCGACGCTCACGGCGCTGTATGAATCGGCTTCGGTGCTCGCCTTCCCGAGCCTGTACGAGGGATTTGGCCTGCCGCTGCTCGAGGCGATGGCGCACGGGGTGCCGGCCGTGGTCGGCGCCGCGGGGGCTCTGCCCGAGCTGGCCCTAGGAGCAGCCATTGCCGTGCAGCCGGACGATGTCGACGCGATCGCGGGTGCGCTTGAGCGATTGCTGTCCGATGAGAAGCTGCGCGCAAAGCTCGGCGAGGAGGGAAGACGGCGGGCCGCAGGCTTCACCTGGGATCGTGCCGCGGACCAGACCCTCGAAGTCCTTCACAGGATCGGGAATACAGCCCACCGTAAAGTGGCTTAGTGGTTTCATGAACGACCGCATCTCCGTGCTGGTCCTGCTGGCCGGCGGCCGCCACGACTACCTGCACATGGCCCGGCCCCTGCTGAGGGCGCTGGAGGCGACCCATCACTTCAACCTCAAGGTCACCAGCGATGCAGCGGACCTGCGCCTTCAAGACGGGGATGTGCTGCTGGCGGCGAGCGACCACGCACTGCAACCAGGGCAGGCCGCGCGGCTGAAAGACTTCGTCAAGGGCGGCGGAGGGCTGGTGCTTCTCCATGGCACCCTCGCTGCCTGGGCTGACAGTGAAGAAATGCGCGAGATTGCAGGCTGGGCCCCGAGCCGGCCGGGACCGATCACCGAGCTGGTTCTCCGGCCCGATGCCTTACACCCGATCAGCGCCCGACTTGGAGCCGAGATCAAGCTCGTCGACGAGCTCTACTTTTCAGAGGGACCACCGGCCGGCGCCTCGGCTCTTCTGCGGGCCAGCTGGCGATTCACCGAACAGGTCGTGGCGTTCGAGCGCGCCGTCGGCGATGGACGTTTCGTCCAACTCGGGCTCGGCCACCAGCCGGCGACCTTCGAAAGCGAAGGATTTCAGAAGCTGGTGCAGCGGAGCGTGATGTTTGCGGCGGGGCGGGCCGCCGCCCCTTCTGTCGGAGTCGGTCTCATCGGCTACGGCGCGATCGCGCGCGCGCATGCCGAGTCGGTCACCGCGACCGCCGGGTTGAGCGTGGTAGCGGTGTGCGACGTCTCTGATGAACGCCGGCAGGCAGCCGAGCGCGAATTGTCGGTGCGGACGCACGCGCGTGTGGAGGATCTGCTCGACGACCAGGAGGTAGGTCTCGTCATCGTCGGCACGCCCCCGAGCATCCATGCGGATGCGGTGGTCGCTGCGCTCGATGCCGGAAAGCACGTGGTGTGCGAGAAGCCGTTCGCGATTCACGTCCATGACGTGGACCGCATGATCGACACGGCGGCTGCTCGCGGCCGGGTCCTCACCGTTTATCAGAGTCGCCGCTGGGATCCCGACTACCTCGCGCTGCGCGAGGTGGTGCGCTCAGGGCGTATCGGCGAAGCGTTCTACATGGAGTCATTCATCGGCGGTTACTCGCACCCGTGCGACTACTGGCACAGCCACGAGCCCATCTCCGGCGGAACCATTTACGACTGGGGGTCGCACTACTTCGACTGGATCCTTCAGCTGTTCCCGGACTCGGTGCGAACCGTTTCGGCGAATGCACACAAGCGCGTGTGGCACGACGTCACGAACGCCGACCAGGTTCGGGTCGACCTCACGTTCGCCGGCGGCGCGCAGGCAACCTTCCTTCAGTCAGACATCGCTGCCGCCACGAAACCGAAGTGGTACGTGTTGGGAACCCGCGGCTCGGTCGTTGGCGAGTGGCAAGCGGAAGCGGTGCCGGCTGACTTTCCAGCCCGAGTCAAGGTCTTCACGCCGGCCGATGGCGGTTCTCACGAAGAGCTGCTCCACCTCTCGGCTCCCGACGACCACGGCTTCTACCGCAACCTGGCCGATCACCTGGCCTGGGGCGAGCCGCTTGCCGTGACGCCGAACGAGGCCCGGCGCACCGTGGCGGTGATGGAAGCTGCCACGCAATCGATCGCGCGAGGCGGAGCACCACTCGAGGTCGACATTTAGTGTCGCTATA
>DATHDR010000067.1:0-9712 GCA_035318965.1 Verrucomicrobiia bacterium
GGGGTTGACGGGCAGCAGCATCATCGATGCGATGAGCTGATCGCGGCCGAAAGGCACCGCGTACCACGGCAAGCCTCCGGTGGGATAGAGCCCGGTTGGATAGCGGTCGCAAAGCAGTCGAAGGTCGCTGAGGCTGCGTTCGAGCAGCTCGTTCACCGCGGGGTTGTCGGTGCGAATCGACGCGGAGGCGTCGAACCATCGCGGGTAGGCACCCTTCGTGCGGGCCAATCCCTCGTCGAAATCTGACACCGTGGCGCCGATGGCTCCCGGTATGACGTCGACGAAGATCGTCAGCTCTTTGCCCGGGCCCAACCGCGTGCGCCGCTTCAAGCCGACCGGCCGAACTATGACGAGAGCCGACTGGCCAGGCCAGTCATGCCGTGTGATGAGCAAGCCGTCAGGCGTGTCGCTGGAGGGAGCCGCGACCGGTGGGGGCAGCTCGGGCACGCTCCCGCGGATCGCCAGCATAGCGGCGAAATCGGCTGCGAAGGCAAGCTCGACCTCTTCCTCAACAGTTCCCGGGCCAGGGTTGGAGATGGTGATCCTCTCGCGCAGGCCGCCATCCATATATCGAGTGCGGGCCACGTGCAGACCGCCGGCCTTCAGCTCGAACGACGCGTAGCCGTCTTCGACGTGCAGATCGACCGGATGTGGCTCAGCGCCGCCGATGAGAATGCGGAACTCCGAAAGGATTCGCGTGTCGGCGAACCACACTCCGTCGCCGTGACGCTCGGGCCGGATCGACCCATCGGCGGCGGAGACGGCGAAGAAGCGATCGTGTTTCACGATCACGCGATTGGGAGCTACGGTCGTGCTCAGCTCGTCGTGCCGATCGCCTGCTGCGCGGGTTGTTGAGCGCCTGCCTCAAAAGCCGGCCGCGTGCCTACCGCGTAGCTGGTCCACTCTCCACGCGCGAGCAGTTCCACCGCCTTCGCCTCCAGCTCGCGCACGCGCTGGTTGGCCCTGATCGCCTCGCGGATGGAGAGGATGCCAACCGCCGGGTGCCGTTTCTCGATCACGTGCCGCAGCATGTTCAGGTGCGCGTTGTCGGGTACGCCTGGCTCGCGAATCCTTCTTACGGCTGCGCGCACCGTTGCTTGAGTGCCGTCGATCGCCTCGCCTTTCCCGAAGTCGAACTTGTAGCTCGGACTCCGGCCGGCGGCCCGCCGCTCTCCGCTCAACTTGATCCACTTGGCGTTGTCCGCTCCCTTGCCGACGTCGATCACAAGCTTCACCGGGCGGCCCTGGTAGGGGAAGCTCGCGTTCATTCGCGCGTAGCTCTCGCGCTGCCCAGTCAGGCCTTCGTGGCGGCCGACCATCAGCGGTGAGGTGGCGTCGAGCTTGATCCGGTCGATCGGCGTCAGCAGCGAGATGATCGCGAACGCGTGCGGGATGAGATCCGCGATCACCCCGATGTCGGCGGCCGCGCCCACCAACGGCTGCTCTTCGAGGATCTCGATGCGGATCTCTTCGACAGTGTCCAGGAAGTTGCGAAGGGTCCGCTCTTCGGTGAGCAGAAGCTGCAGCAGGCGGACCTCGAGCTTGAAGTAGTAGTGGTCGGCTGCGACGATCTCGACTCCACCTGACACGCCCTCGAGGAACTCTCGATATTCCTCCGGCGGAGCGCCGAGTGGCTTCTCGATCAAGACCACGTCGCTCAGGTCGTAGTAGAGCTTGAGCGTGGGCAGGTGCGTGGCCGCGGGGGTTGCGATGTACGTGATGACATACGAGCTCGACTCGAGCTCGGTCTCGAGCTTGTCGTGGGCGGGCGATCCATGACTGTCCCAATAGAAGGAATCGCCGTGCGCCTTGACCTCCTCTTCTTTGACGCCGAGGCGGTCGCGAGCTCCAGGTGACTCGTGCTCGACGACGTGGGTCCTGAAGTTGAAGAACTGCTTCAGCGTCAGGAGGTGCTGGTAAGCCTTCTGGCCCCATTGACCGAAGCCGACGAGGACGAAATCCTTCTGAAGGTGACGCTCTTCTTCGGCAAGTGCATGAAGGCGCGCGTTCTTGATCGCGACCGCGGCCTGAAGCGCAAGGGCCTGCGCCTGCCGCACCTCCTCCGGCGTGAAGGTTCGGCGGCGCTCGCGCTCCGCGAGGATGGCTGCACCGATGGGCTGGCCGTCCGCAACGAGCGGCAGGGCGATGAGCGATCGCACTCCAAAAGCCTTGACGTACGCCGGGTCGACCTGGCTCGAAGACGCGGTGTCGTCGACGACCACCGGCTCGCCCCGGTCGAGCACGTCAAACAGAAAAGAAGGTTGCGAGCGTTCGGCGCGCTGGCGCCGCCACAGGTCCTCGTGGTCGGACGCGGCGGCGCCGAACCAACCTTCACGATCTTCTTCGAGCAGGGCAATCTGGCACAGGGATGCGTTGACCAGGCGCGCCAGGTTCTGGGCGACAAGCCTCAGCGTCTGGTCGAGGTCGATCGAGCTTGCGATCGCTTTGCTCACGTCATTGACGAGCTCGAGCTGTTCTGCGTGGCGCTGCGCGTCTTCGTAGAGGTGAGCGGTCTCGACCGCAACCGCGATCTGAGCCGCAGCGGCACGCAGGGCTTCGACCTGCCCCCAGTCGGGACGCCGCTCAAAAGATCGGTGGTAGCCGACTTCGAGGACGCCGCTCGCCCGCCGGCTCTGATCAGTGCCAAACGGAAGGAAGATGCGGATCAGGTCCTTGTGCCCGCCTTTCTCGAAGACCTCGCCCGCCAGCGTGAACGGCGGCGTTTCGGCAGGATAAGAATGCTCCCGCTCGCCGATCAGGCAGGCGAGCACCTGTCCCACCACGGAGCCATCCGCACGGACGACCGGCACCTCGGTCCATGTCGCCGGCACAGGTATGCCGCCGGCGATGACGTCGGCCCGGTCACCGGCCGGCATCGGTCCGACGATCGCAGGTTGCCAGCTTCGTGCGACGTGCACCAGCACGTCGTCTTCGGCGAGGGGCCTGTCCTCCTCGAGCGCCCAGCGCGGAACGCGCTGGTGCGCTTGGTGCGCCTGGCGCGTCCCGCTCGACCGGGAAGCCTCCGCAGCATCGATCGCGTTTATGGCCGGCCCAGTCGCCGCGCCGGCGGCCATGCGCACCAGAACTCCCTGGTCCTCGCTGTCCTCGAGCAGGTAGACCGTCGCGAAGTTGAAATCGAATTCGGGGACTTCCGCGTCCGTCAGGTGTCCAACGACCGCGTCGATGACCTGATGGCGCGTGGAACCGGGCTGCAGCATCGCACTCGTCATGTCGCCAAGCGCGCCCAGCAAGCGGTTGCTGTTTTCGAGGTCGGCGATGAGACGCTGGCTCGCCAGCGCGCCACCGATGAGCTCCGCGCCGGCTTTGAGCATCATGTCGGTGGGCGGTGCGCGACGCACCGTAGCCAGGCGGTCGCGACTTAGCACGACCAGGTAGCCGTGCGGCTCGTCCTGGTTCCCGAGCGCGTAGGTCGCGACGGGGTGCAGCTCTGCGTCGGCGGTCACGGCCCCGACGGATTTGCTGAGCGCCGCCTCCCATGTGATGGACTGGTCGGGGCGTTCGATGCGCACCGGAGCGGCGACGCGTAGGTGCGCGGTAACGAGGTCGAGGCTCGTGCGCTGCTGGCCGAATTGGTAGATCGCCGCGCCATCGAGGTTGCTTGCCATCAAGAGGTCCGCGAGCGCGATCGACAGAAGGCGTCGCAGCTCCTTGGCGTCGGTCTTGGCGTCACCTACGGGCACCGTCAGCATCGAGGTCAGGCGGGCAAGACCCTCCAGCGCGCTGCGTTCCGCCCCGGCCAGCACTGCCTGGACAACCGCCGCTGAGGCGGCCGCCCGGCGCTCGAGCTCCCTCAGCCTGGAGTCATCGGGTGCGGCATCGCGCGACCTGTAGTTGAGGTAAACCAGGCCCAGCAGCCGATCGGCGGCGACCAGGGGCAGGCCGATTGTCGACTGGACCTGGTATCGGCGGATGAAGGTGCTGTCAATCTCCGAGGGCGCGTTTCTCGCGACGAGGCGCTGGCGTGTGACCGTCAGCCACACCGTGGACCCGTACTGGTGCACGCCCAGCTCGTCGGGCACCTTGCCCTGGTCTGCGTCCGCCAGGTAGCGCGCCAGCTGCTCGCGCATGTCGGCCAGCGAGTCGAGGAGGCTCTCCTGCGGCTGGCCCGTGGCAAACGGGGCGTAATAGGTGTGAGTGGCTTCCTCGTAAAGGAAGATGGACACGATGTCGGCTCCCGAGGCGTGCTGCAGGTCCGCGACCACGCCGCGAAGCACTGCCGACAGACCTGAATTGGTTTCCACCTGCGGGCGCATCTTGTCTCCCGGCGATCATAGGTTGTCGTGCCGAGCTTGAAAGGGTGGCTTGTAGGCCGGATTTACTCCGGCCGTTCCCAAGCCTGCTTTAAGCCTCCAGACGTGGCGAGGAGATCTATTTCGAAAATCGCATCCCGGGAGGATGAG
Organism: Verrucomicrobiia bacterium; assembly: GCA_035318965.1. Lineage (GTDB taxonomy): Bacteria > Chloroflexota > Dormibacteria > Dormibacterales > Dormibacteraceae > Palsa-870. The sequence continues at coordinate 4,422 of DATHDR010000067.1, forward strand.
AAGGCCCGTCGGCAAAGCCGACCGGCCGATGAGAAGGAACCGACCGGTTCCTTCTCATAAGTCGGTGGATTATCCGCGTCCGATGTTCAGGCGCTCGCGATGGATGAGCCTTGACGGGGAGTGGGAGTTCGGCGCGGGGGTCGCCGAGAGGTTCGATCGCACGATCACGGTACCGTTTTGCCCGCAGGCCGCCCTGTCGGGTATCGGTGACCCATCGCCGGGTGACGTGGTGTGGTACCGGCGTCGGTTCGACGCGCCGGGCGCCGAGCGCTTGCTGCTCCATTTCGGGGCGGTCGACTACAGGGCGACGGTCTGGGTCAATGGGGAGGAGGTGGCGCGCCACGAGGGCGGGCACACGCCTTTCTCAGCCGATATCACGCGTGTGGCAGGCCGCCGGGGCAATGTCGTCGTGGTCTGCGCCGAAGATCCGCTGGCGGACAGGACCATCCCCCGCGGCAAGCAGCACTGGACGGCGACGCCCGAATCGATCTTCTACACCCCGACGATCGGGATCTGGCAGACGGTCTGGCTCGAGCCGCTACCCTCGCAATCGATCGATGCGCTGAGGATCATGCCCGACCTCGATCAAGGGTCGGTAACAGTGAATGTCGACGCAGGCGGCGAGGTCGACCTCACTGTCACCTTCGACGGCCGCGAGCTCGCGCGGCGAAAAGGCAGCGGCGCGCTCGCCCTCGAGGATATCCATCCGTGGAGTCCGGAGACTCCACACCTGTACCAGCTCGAGGCCGTCCTCCGCGACGCCCGCGGCGCAGAGGTCGACCGCGTCGAAAGCTACTTCGGCCTGCGCAAGATCGAGGCGCGCGACGGAAAGTTGTGGCTGAACGGTGCGCCATATATCCAGCGACTCGTCCTCGACCAGGGCTACTTTCCCGGCGGCTTGATGACCGCGCCGTCAGGCGCTGACCTGCGTCGGGACATCGAGGTCGCCAAGGCGATGGGATTCAACGGCGCGCGCAAGCACCAGAAGGTGGAGGATCCGCGCTGGCTTTCCTGGGCGGACCGTCTTGGTTTTCTCGTCTGGGGCGAGATGCCGAGCTTCCACGAGGACTCCGCTGATGCACGCGAGAGGCTTGCCGCCGAATGGACCGAGGTCGTGCGGCGCGACCGCGACCACCCGTCGATCGTCGCCTGGGTCCCGGCGAACGAGAGCTTCGGGCTGGGGTCGAGCGCGGCGCCGTTTCTAGACGAGCTATACCGCCTGACCAAGAAGCTCGACCCAACGCGACCCGCCGTCTCCAACGACGGCTGGGAGCAGGCGACGACCGACCTGTGCACGCTTCACGATTACGGTTCGCCCGCTGAGCTGGCCCGGCGATACAGGACCCTCGAGTCGGCGCTCGATCCCCGCGCCCGGCCACGACCCGCGTACCTACCCGGCTACTCCCACCGCGGCGAGCCGATCATCGTCAGCGAGTTTGGTGGCGTAGCGCTTGCCGGCAGTGGAGGTTTCGGGTGGTCCGAAGCCGGAGATCCTGGAGGGCTGCTCCAGACCTATCGCGAGCTCGTCCAGGCGTTGATGGCCCCAGGGCCTGTCGAGGGCTTCTGCTACACGCAGCTCACCGACGTCGAGCAGGAGCGCAACGGCCTCCTAACGTTCAACCGCGAGCCAAAAGTCGACCCAGCTCTTCTGCGTCCGATCACGCAGCTCCCGAAGCGCTAGACACTTCCCCCTTCCTTTGGGGTCCCCGCGCGGCACGCGCGGGTGGGGTCGAAGCGCCGGATGGGGGGACGACCCCCTGGCTAAGCCGTGAGAGACCTACTCCGCGCCACATTCCCCAGCCACGCCGCGCTCGGCTTTGGCTGCCGGGCAAAGGTCTGCCTGTCCACCGCAACCAGACCGAAGGTAGGGGCGTAGCCGAATGCCCACTCGAAGTTGTCGAGCCACGACCAGTACAGGTAGCTGCGGACGTCGATCCCCTCGGCCAGACATGCCTGTACCTCGCGAAGAGCCGCATCCATGAACGCGATCCGCCGCTCGTCGTGGGCGGTGGCGATTCCATTCTCGGTGACGAGGATCGGGATGCCCGGGCAGCTCTTTGCCGCCCGGCGGATCGCGGCGCCGAGTGCCTGCGGGTAGTACTCGTAGCCCATCTGCGTCGTCTCTTCCGTCTCGGTCAGCCCACGTGTGGTGTCGCTCCAGTCATGGCCGGGCGAGCGCGGCCCGTCGGGTCCGATCCGAAAGCGGGTGTACGCCTGAACCCCGATGAAGTCGTCTTTGCGCGCCAGGTCCAGAAACCAGTCGTTGACGCGGGACTCCACCTCGAGCGAGCTGATGCCGGGCTGCGCGCCGTCCTCGTACTGAATGTCGGGCAGGGCGAGGGTGACCCCGACCGGGATCGCGGCCCGCGACCGGATCGCCGCCGCGCCGGCCTTGTGCGCCTCCATCAAGTTGTCAACCGCCCGCTGGGCGCCGTCGCGGTCATCCGTGTGGCCGGGTGGGTTGATGCCGAGCAGGTAGCCGCTCGAGCCGAGGCCCTGCGGTTCGTTGATGGTGCACGCGATTCCGATCAGGTCGCCGAGCGCGGCTGCGGCGCGGTCGCAGTAACGCTCGAAAAGCGCTGGAAATCGGTCGGAGGCGAATCCACCGGCATCCTGCAGCCACCTCGGAAGGGTGAAGTGGTGGAACGTGACGATTGGAAGCACACGATGCTCGCGACAGGCCTCGAGCACCCTCCTGTAGTGGTCGAGGGCCGCCCTGGAAAACTCACCCTCGGCAGGTTCGATCCGCGCCCACTCGATACCGAACCGGAAGGCGTTGAGCCCGACACCGGCCAGGAGCGCGACATCCTCGCGGTATCGGTGGTAGAAGTCGCAAGCGTCGCCGGACGGCTCGTGGCAGGGCGTCGCCTCGAGGTGCTCCCACCACCACCAGTCGCTGTTGGTGTTGCCGCCCTCGACCTGGTGGGCTGACACCGAGGCGCCAAACAGGAAGCTTTCAGGAAACCGGCTGGTGTCACTCATCCGGCGGAGTGTTCCACAGACCGGCCCCCGGCTGCCGATGCGGCAGACAGGGGCCCAACTTCCTTCTTGACAGCAGGCTATGGTGGCTCTAAGATCGCCGGTAAACCGCTTTAGTAAATCGGTTTATGAGTTCAGGTGGGGACGTACATGAAGGAGTTCCCTTGTGGGTCTAGCCTGGGTGTCTCGGGTCACAATCGCTGACGTGGCGAGCGCTGCCGGCGTCTCCAAGACCGCTGTCTCTTTCGCCTTCAACAACCCCGAGAAGCTCGGCCAGGTCACGCTCGAGCGCGTGCTTGGCGTGGCGCACGATCTCGGCTACACCCCTCACCCGGGCGCCCGCGCGCTCTCGCTGCGGCGAAGCGGGACGATCGGGGTCCTCATACCTCAGCGGCTGTCCGTGGTTTTCGCCAATCCTTTCCTGGGCGAGCTCATCCAGGGCATGGGTGAGCTGTGCGAGGAACACGACCTCACGATGCTCCTCGTCCCGCCGCTCGACGGTTCGCTCGAAGGAGCGATCCGCCAGGCGTCGGTCGATGGCTTCATCAGCGTTGGCCTCAGCCCAGATGACCGCGCGCTGGAGATGCTCGAAAGGATCGGCATCCCGACCATCCTGGTCGACTCGGACGCATCGCCGATGCACCCGGCCATCAACGTCGATGACGCGGGTGGCGCCGAGGCCGCAGCGCAGCACCTGCTTGACCTTGGCCATCGCGAGCTCGCGATCATTGCGCTTCCGCCAACCCGCGCGCGCGCCGGCCACACCCCGACGGCCGCGCGTCGCTTGACCGGCTACCGCGCCGCGCTCGATCGTGCGCGTGCGCCGGAGCCGCACATGGTGACCGCAGGCGCGACGATGTCGGCCGGGGCGCGCGCTTTCGAAGGCTTGCCCAAAGGAAAACGCAGGCCGACCGGCGTCCTCGCCATGAGCGACATGGCAGCCATCGGCATGATGGCGGCCACGCAATCGGCCGGTCTGAAGGTCCCGGATGACCTTTCAGTCGTCGGCTATGACGACCTGCCGATGGCGGCCTGGACCAATCCGGCTCTAACGACGGTGCGGCAGCCCATCGTCGAGAAGGGCCGCCTGGCGGCTCGATTGCTGATTCATCGGATGCAGGGCAAGGCGGTCGAATCGCCCTTGCCGCTGGCGACCAGTTTGGTCATCCGCGGGTCTACATCGCCTCCTGGCCGGGGGTAGAAAGGAGGTGGCCGGCCGCCGCTCGTAAGGGAGAACGACAAATTCAAGAATTGCTAAATGCATGGAGGAACATAGAATGGTCTTTCAGGTCGGGGTAGAACCGCAGTCAGTTCAGCATCGATGGGGGATTTGAATATGCGTTCGTTGTGGTTCAAACGAAGTCTGATCCTGTCGCTTGCGGCCGCCTTCACAGCTGTGGCGTGCGGCACGGGCTCGACCCAGAGCGCAGGCTCCGTCAAGGTGATCGCCGTCTGGTCAGGGGCTGAGCAGGCCTCGTTCCTTGCGGTCGTCAAGCCGTTCGAGGACCAGACCGGGATCAAGGTGCAGTACGAGGCAAGCCGCGACGAGGACGCGATCCTCACGACGCGCGTCAGCGCCGGCAACCCGCCGGACCTGGCCGCCGCGCCGAGCCCTTCGCTTCTAACCAAGTTCGCTACAGAGGGCAAGGTCGTCGCGCTCGACGACAAGATCGATGTCAGCTCGCTGAAGTCCAACTACTCGCAGAGCTGGATCGACCTTGGGACGATCAACGGGAAGCTGTACCAGATCTACTCGTGGGTTTCTCTGAAAGGTCTCATCTGGTACAACCCGAAGAACTTCCAGGCCAAGAGCTACAACGTGCCGAAGTCGTGGGATGACCTGCTGAACCTGCAGAACACGATCAAGAGCGGCGGGACCACGCCGTGGTGCATCGCGCTCGAGAATGGTTCCGCTTCGGGCTGGCCCGGCAGCGACTGGGTTAAGGAGATCGTGCTCAGCCAGTCCGGCCCCGCGATTTATGACAGCTGGTGGCAAGGCAAGACGAAGTGGACCTCGCCCGAGATCACGAAGGCGTGGACGACGTGGGGCCAGATCCTCGGCGCCAACGACAGCAACGTCTACGGTGGCAAGCAGTTCATGCAGGCCACGGCCTTCGGCGACGGCGGAACTCCGATGTTCGCCAACCCGCCCAAGTGCTACATGCACAACCAGGCGTCGTTCATCACCAGCTTCTTCACCAGCGCCAACCCGGCCTTGCAGCCCGGGACCGACTTCAACTTCTTCGCCCTTCCTGACATCACGTCCCAGTACGCCGGCGCCCACGTCGTGTCGGGTGACTCGTGGTCGATGT
>DATHDR010000068.1:0-4249 GCA_035318965.1 Verrucomicrobiia bacterium
GAGATCCGAACCATGGGTGGCTCGCAGAATCTCGAAGAGGCGTTTCTCGCACTCGCGGGTGCGATGGCGTCATGAGCGGGCAAAGGGTCGCCGCCATCACGAGGAGACTGCTCCAGCAGTTCCGCCGGGACCACCGCACGCTGGCGCTCCTGTTCGTCGCGCCGATTGTCATCCTCGGCCTTCTCGGCTACCTGATCCGTGGCTCAGCGTCGGCTCCCGAGGTCGGAGTCGCCAACGACGACCAGGGCCCGCTCGGCGCGACAGTCGCCGCGGCCCTCGACCGCTCGAGCCTGATCAAAACGACCGGCATCGCTTCGGCTGACGGTGGCGCCCGCCTCAAGGACGGAACGCTCGTCGCGTACATCGTCTTTCCCGCGGACTTCAGCCGGCAGGCGCAGGCTGGCACCATCGCACCGGAGGTGCACCTCGAAGGCTCGCAGCCCGGGACGGCCGGTCCGGTGCTGCAGGCTCTGCAGCAAGCGCTGATCTCGGCGGTCGCGCAGGCGCCCGGCCAATCGATTCGCGTCCAGCCTCAGGTCACCTACCTGTACGGCGGACCCGGTTTCGACACGCTCGACTACTTCGGCGCGGCATTCATCGGCCTGGTCGTCTTCTTTCTCGTTTTCGTGGTGACCATCGTCTCCTTCCTCAACGAACGGTCCCAGGGCACGCTCGAACGGTTGATGGCGAGCCCGCTAAGGCGCGGGGAGATCGTGCTCGGCTACATGCTCGGGTTCACGGTCCTGGCGCTGATCCAGTCAATCGAGGTGCTGATCTTCTCGCTCGCCGTGCTGCACGTACATAACAGCGGCAACGTCGCATTGATCTTCGCCCTCGAAGCATTGATGGCGATCGGCGCCGTGAACCTCGGCATCTTCCTCAGCATGTTCGCGCGCACGGAGTTTCAAGCCGTGCAGTTCATTCCGCTGGTCGTCGTGCCGCAGCTGCTGCTGTCGGGAATCCTCTTCCCTGTCTCTTCCGAGCCGAAGCCGTTGCAGGTGCTTTCCAACGTGCTGCCGCTCACGTACGCGGTGAACGGCTTGCGCGACGTCATGATCAAAGGCGGCGACCTGACGTGGGGCTCGCTGCAGCTTGACGTTGGCGTCGTGCTTGGGTTCGTGATCCTCGTGTTGCTGGCGGCCGTGGCGACATTGCGCAGGCGCATCGCGTAAAAGCTCTAGGCTGGAAACGATGTTGCTTGCGTGTTCGCGCCGCTGTGGCGGCCGGCTGTTCCGCGCTTTGTTCGCCGAGGTCGAGCTCGACTCGAGCGGGGCCTATCAGGACCATCGCATCGCGCAGCCGGGCTACGTCTGCCTCAACTGCGGCGCGCCGGCATTCGACCTCAGCGAAGTGCAGGCCGACATCGCTGCCGAAGCTGAGGCCGATGCCGTCGAGACCACGTCGGACATCCTCTGCCCTGTATGCGAAACGCTGGTGCAGGTCGGGGGCGATATGGAGTGTCCGAACTGCGGCGCTCCACTTGAGGTCGGCTAGGTAAGAGCCGCAGTGCCGACCAGGATGCTCAGCATCCAGCTCACGGCGGCAGCATCCCTGCGGCGTATCGCCATCCGAAGCGCCCGTACAGCGCGCGGCGTGTCGAGGTCGTTCGCCAGCGCAGCGTTGAACTCCTTGATCAGCGCCGGAGAGGCCTCCCCGGTCTCGTGCTTGAGCACCGCGCGGGCACGCTCGATGAGACGCGCCGCCCGCATGAGGCCCGGCCAGTTGAAGTCCCAATCCTTCCCGTACCGATGCGAGACGAGGTAAAGACGCACGGCGGCGGCCGGCGCGCGCTGCAGCGCCTGGCTCACCTTGACGAGATTGCCGAGCGACTTGCTCATCTTCCGGCCTTCGTACCGAACCATTCCGGTATGCATCCAGGCTCTGGCGAATGGAGCCTTTCGAGTCAGCGACTCGGATTGGGCCCGCTCCGATTCATGGTGGCTGAACTTGAGGTCGCGGCCGCCCCCGTGGATGTCGATCTGGTCGCCGAGGTATCGCATCGCCATAGCCGAGCATTCGATGTGCCACCCGGGCCGGCCCGGCCCGAACTTCGACGGCCAGGTGGGCTCGCCCTCGGCCGAACCGCGCCAGAGGGGAAAGTCGAGCAAGTCGCGCTTCGCGTTGGGGCCGACAGTTCCGAGCAGACCCTCGGCCCGCAGCTTGCGCAGCATCGATCGACGCGTGAGATGCGACAGGCGGCCGTAGCCGCGGTAGCGGCTGACGTCGAAGTAGAGCGCATCAGTCCGGTACGCGTATCCGGTCGAGTGCAGCCTGCCGGCGGCCGCCAGGATCCGCCGGATTTCCCCCGAAACCTTGGGCATCACGTCGGGCGGACGCCAACCAAGCGCGGTCATGTCGCGGATGTGGACCTTCGTCTCGCGATCGGCCAGGATTTGCCAGTCGATCCCATCCCGCCGCGCGCGCTCGAAGAGCGGGTCGTCGATGTCGGTCACGTTCTGCACATAACGCACCCGCACCCGACCCGACTCCAGGAACCGAACCAGCACGTCGAAGATCGAGAACGTAAACGCGTGCCCCATGTGCCCGGAGTCGTAAGGGGTGACGCCGCAGACGTAGAGCGTGATCGGCTTCCTGCCGGCCCCGGCCTTGGGCGCCACGCGCACCTTGCGCTCCGTCAGCGTGTCGTGCACATGCAGGCGGGTAGCGGCGGAGTCAGACACGACGGACGCGGTGCAGCCTAGCTCCTGGTTCGGGCGGCGATTGAGGCATCGGCCCGCAGCGCCTCAGCCCTATCGGTCAGCTCCCACGGCACTCCGAGGTCGTCGCGTCCGAAGTGTCCGTAAGCCGCGGTCGGCCGGTAGATCGGCCGCATCAGCTTCATGTTCGCGATGATCGCGCCCGGCCGCAGGTCGAAATGACGCCGGATGAGCTCGAGAAGCTCCGCCTCGGACACCGAGCTCGTGCCGAACGTCTCCACGGCTATCGAGGTCGGATGCGCACGCCCGATGGCGTAAGAGACCTGCACCTCGCACCGGTCGGCGAGACCCGCAGCGACGATGTTCTTGGCCACGTGCCGCGCCGCGTACGCGGCTGAACGGTCGACCTTGCTCGGATCCTTGCCGCTGAACGCGCCGCCGCCGTGCCGCGCGATGCCGCCGTACGTGTCGACGATGATCTTGCGACCCGTCAGTCCTGCGTCGGCCGCGGGACCGCCGAGGATGAACATTCCGCTCGGGTTGACCATGATCTTCGTGTTGCTGTCGACGACGAGGCCATTGAGGATCGGGTCGATGACCAGCTCGCGCACACCGTCGGCAATCTCCTTCTGTGTCACACCCGGCATGTGGTGTGTGGACACGACGATTGCCTCGATTCGCTTCGGCCGGCCCGACTCGTACTCGACGGTCACCTGCGTCTTTCCATCCGGACGCAGGAATGGAAGGGAGCCGTCCTTGCGCGTCTCCGCGAGGCGCTTGGCCAGCCGGTGCGCCAAGGAAATGGTCAGCGGCATCAGCTCTGGCGTCTCGCGGCACGCGAACCCGATCATCATCCCCTGGTCGCCGGCGCCCTGCAGCTCAAATGGATCGTTGTCGAGGCTCCCTTCGCGCTCCTCGAGCGAGTGGTCGACTCCGGCCGCGATGTCCGGCGACTGCTCTTTCAAGTAGACCTGGATCAGCGCGTGATCGGCATCGAACCCGATCTCTTCGTTGTTGTAGCCGATGCCGCGGATCGTGTCGCGGATGGTGCGCTGGATGTCAAGCTCGGCGTGTGTGGTGACCTCTCCGATCACCACGCACAGGCCCTTGGTGATCGCGGTCTCGCAAGCGACGCGGGCATGCGGATCCTGCGCCAGCATGCCGTCCAGCACGGAATCCGAGACCTGGTCGCAAACCTTGTCCGGATGTCCCTCGGTGACTGACTCAGATGTCAGAAGGAACGAGGGAGACTCGCCGAAGGAAGTTGTCACAACGGCAGCCAATGATAACCGCGTACGTTACGAAGCCCCTTAGCTCATCCAGCGCGGCATTGGCGGCTGGGTTTCACCCAGCCGCGACTTTGTCCCCTTAGTCACCAGCGTGGTTGGACTTCAGACTCTTGATTAAGTCCCATCGATATACCGGAAGGTGAGCAGCCCCGTCGCGAAGCGACCGGGCGATGAGCGGGAACCATACGGGTTCCCGCTCATACGTTGTTTCGCTGGCGGCTGTCCTCGGGCGACTGGCCGAGCAGCTGTGCCTGTAGCGAAAAGATGTCGTCGAGGACACGATCGACACGCCGTCCTTCAAGG
>DATHDR010000069.1:0-2540 GCA_035318965.1 Verrucomicrobiia bacterium
TCGGCAGGTCGTCACCCTTCTTGCGGTCGGGATAGCCCTTGCCGTCGTAGCGCTCGTGATGTGAACGGACGATGACCAGCTCGTCGGTGAGCATCTTCAACCCGCTCAGGATGTTGAACCCGGCGAGAGGATGCTCCTTCATGATCTCGAACTCCTCGTCGGTGAGCTTCCCAGTCTTCTGAAGGATCGCGTCGGGCACGCCGATCTTTCCGATGTCGTGGAGCTTCCCGCCGCGCTCGAGCCGTAGCCACGCCCCCTGGTCCTGAGGCGCATATTTCATCTGCCGCGCGATCATCAGCGAGTACTGCGTGACGCGATCGGAATGGCCCTTGGTGTACGGGTCGCGGGCGTCAACCGCGTTGGCGAGAGCTTCGAGAGACGCGATGATGACCTCTTCTCGATCCTTGAAAAGGCGCGCGTTGTCAATCGCGACCGCGGCCTGCGCGGCAAGCTCAGTCACCAGGTTGCGGTGGTCGTCGGTGAAGACGTGGCCGACCTGATAGTTGGCCAGGAAGAGAACGCCCTGCGGCTTTCCGCGAAGGGTGATCGGGACGCACAGAACCGCGCGCGGATTCAGGGGGCTGTCGGTCTCGGTCTCATGCTCCATCGCCTGCACGACCGCGGTTCCGGTGGTCATCACGTCACGGCAGATCGCCTCGCCCAGGCCGAGCGCAAGCCGCTCCGCGGTGGTGGAGTCGGTGCCAAATCCGCCCTTGAGGACGAGCCTGCCCGAGTCTTCGAGTGCCAGGCACCCGATCTGCGCGGACGACGCCTTTGCCGCCCCCGCCAGCACCTGCTGCAGCACCTGGTTCAGGTCGAGGGTGGAGGTGGCGGCCTGCAGCGCTTCCTGAAGGTTTTTCAGCTCCCAGATGCTGCGCTGGTTGTTGTCGTACAGCTCCGCGTTCCTGACCGCGACGACCCCCTGGTTTCCGAGCGTCGCGAGCACCCGATGGTCGTTCGGCGTCCACTCGCGCTTTTTGACGTCGAACACGGACAGGGTTCCCCACAGATGGCCGTCCTCGAGCATCGGCACGCAGATGGCCGCCTGAAACCCGTAGGCGACGAGGTCGGGGGGATTGCCCAGGTCGAAGCTGGCGCTGATGTCGGGAACGGCGGTCGGGCGCCGGCTGAGCATGACCGAGCCGACGACCCCCTGGCCGTTCTGAAACTCCAAGGCATCGACTGCCGCTGGAAAGCCGAGCGACATGATCACCTTCTGATTGCCTTCGGCCGTCGTGCGGGTCAGCATGCCGGCTGTGCTCATGGTCACGCGCACCGCCGTCTCGAGTGTCTTTTGCTCCAGGACCTTCGAGCCCTGCGTCACGGTGGTCAGCGCCTGCGAGACCTCGCCCAGCGCGTCGAGCGTCGTGTCGAGCTGCGAAGCCTGGCCCGTGACGACCTGCAGGATGCGCGAGTTCTCCAGGACGATGCCGGCCATAGAACCCAGCTCGTCCAGGGCGGGCAGGTCACGCTGGGTGAAGCCCATGATGCCCCTGCGGCCGAGGCACAGAGCCCCGATCACCCCGCCGTTGCCGTGGATCGGCGTGAGCGCCTCGTTGACGGCCCCTCCCCTTGTCTCAGGCTCGAGCCCGCTGTAGATGTGCTCGTCGGCAGTGATCAGGCTCCGCAGGACCGGCTCTCCGTCGCGAACCTTTGCCAGCAGCCCATCGATCTGGGCCGATCCGTTTGCCCCGCCGAGACCTGCATACGTTCCGTCGGCATGGAAGAGAACCGCGGCGCCACCGTCAAAGGTGACCACCTGCTTGCCTTTCTCCAGGACGAGGCTCAGCGTCTCATCCATCGTCTTGCCTGACGTTTCCTTGATCAGCTCGTTCATGAGCGAGTACCGGGCTGATTCCTTCCGCGAGAGTGCGACCGCGTGAGCGCTCGCGAGCTGGGCGCTGGCCCGGAGCGTCAGCGTCGTCGCCAGCCTCTTGTCGTCGTCATCGAAGGCGCCAGATTTCTTGCCAAGCAGGAAAAAACCTCCAACCTGGTCGCCGATGTGCATCGGCACCGCGAGCAAGCCCGCGACGTGCAGATCGTCGGGAAGGTAGTGGACGAGCTCGGTGAGTCCGGCATGGTCGCTGCTCGAGTATTCGTTGCCGGACTCGATGGCGCTCAGCAGCGGTCCGCCCGCGGCGCCACGGTTCACAGGCTGTGGATGGAGCCGGTCGAGTCCGATTCCCGGAGGCTGCGGTAGGAACTGCTTGCGGTCCGCGGATGAGGCGTAGAAGCACGCGAAGTCGGCGCCGGACTGCTGCGCGATGTTCGCGGTGAACACACCGACATCACCGACTCGCCGGGCATCCTCCGCGTCGGACGTGGCCGCAATGAAGGCGCGATGCTTGTGCTCGAGCTGCTCGCGGAGCCTGACCAGCTCATCGACGTGACGGTTGATCGCGCCGGAGAAGCTGCGATAGGCAACGCTGCCTACGAAGCCGCCGAGGCCAAGGAGCAACAGGCCGGCCAGCTGCAGGTAGAGGTTCTGGCCGCGCAGGTTGAACCCGGCCGAGACGAGCGTCATCAACACCGCCGTCCCG
>DATHDR010000070.1:0-5334 GCA_035318965.1 Verrucomicrobiia bacterium
GCCGAGAAACCCGACCACCAGCAGGGTCAGGCCCGGGATGATGACGAAAAGAGGCCAGCCGTATTGCGTCAGGTCGATGCCGAAAACCACGACACCCAGAGCGAAAAGGCCGACCACGACGAGCACGATGCCGAGAGCCGCGCTGGAACCCGGGCTACGACGCCGTTCGGGCGCCTGAGGCCTGGAAAACACCGATGGCGGTGGCGGCGCGGCCGGCGCCAGGACCGGTGCGGATGATTCCGCCGGCACGGGAGCAGATGGCTCGTTGTTGGGCTTTTCGATCGACGTCTCGGGGACGGCCTCGGAAACCACGGGTTCGGTCACGACCTCGGGCGACTCTGCAGGGGGCGGCTCGTTCCATTTGGGGGCGAAGATGTCGGGGCTGCCGGCCAGGAGGTCCGGGCTGACGTGAGCCATGTCGTCTTTGGCGGCCGCATCGTCGGCGGCTGAGGTCGCGCTTTCGTCGCCGGTTTTCTGTTCGGCTGCGCCTGGCGTCTTACCGAGGCTGGCTCGCTTTCGCTTGCTCATGTGGCCACAGCTTAACCGCCTCCAACACCCACAGGCTTCCTTAAGGAGTTGAGCCCAGCGCTCGGGAATTCGGGCCTCATTTCACGATCCTGAACATCGGGTTCACCGGTCCGTGTCCCCGTCCCACCTCGAGCGAGCTCTCGATCGCGGCGGTGATAAATGCCTTAGCCTCGTGAACCGCCGCCAGGGCGTCAGATCCCTTGGCGAGTCCTGCCGCCAGCGCCGCGGAGAATACGCAGCCGCTGCCGTGCGTGTTCTGTGTGGCTGCGCGCGGGCTCTGGAGCTCGAACAGCTGGTCGCCATCGAAATAGTGGTCGATCGACAGCTGTTCGTCGGCATGGCCCCCCTTGACGACCGCCGCGTGCGCGCCGAGCGAGACGAGGTCGCGGGCCGCCTGCCGCCGTTCGTCGAGGGTTCGAATCGGCCTTCCCAGCAGCACCTCGGCTTCGGGAAGGTTTGGCGTGACGACTGCTGCCAGCGGAAGCAGTCGCTGCCGAAGCGCGTCGACCGCGTCATCCCGCAGCAGGCGGGCGCCGCCTTTCGCCACCATCACCGGGTCGACGACCAGGTTCCTGATGCCGAACTGCTGGATCGCGCGGACGACCGCGTCGATGATCTGTGCGCTGGCGAGCATGCCTGTCTTCGCCGCCTGGGCGCCGATGTCCTGCATCACCGCTTCGATCTGCGCGGAAACAAGAGCCGGCGGAACTTCCATGATGTCGGTGACGCCAAGCGTGTTCTGCGCGGTGATCGCCGTGATGGCCGATGTGCCGTGCACGCCCAACACAGCGAAGGTCTTCAGATCGGCCTGAATACCTGCGCCTCCACCGGAATCGGAGCCTGCGATCGTAAGTGCGACTGGTAGCTTCACTTGAAACTCACACGCTGCCCAGTCCAGTAAACGGCGGCTGCGACGGTAATGCTTACGACGCCGCTGACGTCTGCTCCGTGCAGCGCGCTGACCAGTCCGCCGTTGAAGAACCCGTGTGCGGGGACGAGGTTGCTGAACAGGTTGTCGTAGTTCACGAAGAGAAGACTGGTCGCAGTGCCGGCGAGCCAGGCGACGAGGGCGAGGCGGGGCTTGGGCTGGCGCTCAAAGAGAAACAGGCTGAGCAGCACGACCGCCGCCCATGCCGGAGCCCAGAGGTAGGTGAGGATGAGGAAGTCTTCGTACGCGACATGGAAGTCGCTGATCAGCACGGCGTATGCGGCAAGTGCCGCGCCGAGAATCCCGCATCCCAGAGCCGTCTGCCACCGGCGCAAGCGGATCCCCATCGCGAGCGAGACCAGCCCGGCCGTATAGACGTCTAGGTAGTTGGCCCAGATCTCTCCAAGTACCACGAACGCGAAAAACGGAACCGCAACCCAGGCGGGCGCATGTTCGCTGATGACGGCGAGCACGCCCTGGTCGGCGGCGAGCTTGACGTCGATCGTCGGAAGCAACAGGCCGAACAAGCCGAGCAAGAGCATCGGCAGCGTGACCCCCACCACGGGCCAAAAGGTCACCGCGCCGGTGCGGCTGGAGGCCGGGAGGTAGCGGGAGTAGTCGCTGGCGAACGGATACCAGGACGCGACCAGCGCAAAGCAAGTCATCAATCCGAGGACGAAAGCGCCGGGGTAGTCGGCGCCCGATGCGCTGGCGCCGAGACTCCAGTTGAACTGAGGTGCGAGGAACGCGAACAACGCCAGCGATAGCGCGGCGAAGATGATCGCGCCGTATGTCTCCAACACCTTGATCGTCTGGTGGCCGAAGATCGCGACGGCGACGCTGATCGCTGCGATCACCATGACGAGGCCAAACGTCACCCACCGATTGCCCGATCCGATGAGCTGCGCGCCGGCCTGCGCCGCGATCACGCAGTCAACGGCGAACCAGCCGATGGCCAGAAAGAGGGTGAGCCCGGCGCCAAGGTAGGACCCCCTCAGACCGAAGATCCCCCGCGTGTAGACAATCTGCGGCTGACCGGACCGAGGACCGGTGTTGCTGAGCAAGCCGAGGATTACCGCCGCGGCGAGTGTTCCAAGCGTCGTGGCCAGCAGGCCGTCCCACACGCCGAGCCCGTAGTAAGTCGTCAAAAGGCTGGCCGTGAAGAGGCTCGTGTAGTTGACGAACGCGCCGGCCCAGAGAAAGGCAAGTTCCCGCGGCGCGCCATGCCTCTCGGCGGCAGGAATCGAGTCGATGCCGCGGCTCTCGACCTTGCCGAAAGAATCCGAATCGACGGCTTGAGCGGCGATGTCGCTCGTCAATCTCCCTCCGCTGGCATTACCCAGTTCAGGTTCATGCGGTCGGCGCTACGGCGCCCTCTCAGCCCGTGCCACCCCGCGAACCCTTGAGTTCGCGGGGACTCTAAAGAGACGAGCTCCCGCTAAGGAGCGATCTTACCCGGCTTTACGACTCGCGCCAGGGGGCCGGGAGGAGGTACGCGAGGATGCGGTAGACGTCGGGGTTGAGCGCGAGCCCGATGTGGCTTCCATTCACCTCGACCGCGTTGACGTCCGGCCGCAGGCACGCTTTCCAGTTGACGACGCCGTCGGAGCGCGAATAGATCGAAGTGGTGGGCACGCGCGGCGCGGCGGCCAGGTCCCTCAGGAAGCGCGCCTCGACGGAGGCGGGGTGGCCGTACCGAAAAACGTTGTAGATGTGTGCCGCGCGCACACCGGCCATGGTGAGCGGATGGACGTCGAACGGATCTTGCAGCGGCGACCCAAGCGTGATCACCTGCTCGACCAGGTCCGGCTTCCTGTGCGACAGCACTTTGGCGAGCACGCCGCCGCGGCTGTGTCCGACCACCGAGACACGGGCGCCGGTCTTACGGTTCAGCTCGAGGAGAGCGTCGACCAGCGGCCGCAGCATCACCTCCGAGTAAGTGACGTTGAAAGCGACGCCGGCCACCCTCGGCCGGTATCCGATTCTCCGCAACCACTGAAACGGTGTGTGCAGCGTCCAGTCCCCGGCAAGGAATCCGGGCACGAGCATGACCGGCTTTCCGAGGCCTGGCGGGACTTCGATACCCCGGAAGACCGGGTCGCGGATCAGGCGTAGATATTCGAGATAGACCCGGCTCTCCAGCCAGATGGGCGGTATGGGGTCCCAGCGACCCATGCGCCGGCGGTCAGGGATTATCGAGGCCGCCACCCCGAGCGGGCTGCGACGCTTGTCGTGACGATCTTCTCGGACGCTTGCCACAGTGATGCTTGAGCGTTTCTCCGTTACGAAACCATGGTGTTATGGCGCAACGCGTCAATCCTACGCGTTGGGATGCCCTTGCGCGAGCACTCCAACAGCCATCCGCATCAGGACCTCCGCGACGGCTGAGACTGAGCGCCGGCCGCCTTTGTGAAGGCGGTCGAAAGCCTGGAACGAGGTGAGGATCCCGATCACGTCCTCCGCCTCCTTGATCGAACAACCCGGTCTCAGCTGGTCGCCGGCCGCCAGCCGTTCCGCGAGGGTGCGGTCGAGCTCAGAGTCCTCTCCGGCCCAGGAGCCTTGCCCCTGCAGCCGACGGTAGAGGTCCGGATCCGCCGCCCAGGTGGCGCAGGCCTGGTCGATTCGCGATCTCAGCTGCGCGCGACCGTTTGGGTCGTGCTCTGCGACTGGCGTCGCCGGGGTGGACCTGGACTCGGTTAGAGCCTCGAGAAGCCGCGCCTTGGAGCCGAACTGGTTGTAGACGGTGATCCGTGAGACGTCTGCTCGTTCGGCCACTCTGCCGATGCTCGAGTCGGGGCCAAGCTCGGTGACGAGGTCCCGAGCTGCCGCGAGGATGGTCGATCGGGTGCGGTCGACTGCGTCTTTACGCCGGCCGAGGCGGTAGGGTCGCGGGCTCACCTGCTTAAATTAACAGACTGACTGTTCAATCAATGTGCCGAACTTGTTTTCCGGTTCGCAATGGCCTGAGTTCCGACCTGGGTGGGCGGACAACCTACCATCCCAGCCTGTGAAGCTCTGGGACCCGCTCGCGCTGCGCGAACTTTCAGCGCTCCTGCGCGACCCCGTATTTCGTGGCCGCGGCGTTCCCGAAGGCGATGGGCGGCCGGTGATGCTGATTCCTGGTTTCCTCTCCGGAGACTGGTCGCTCCGCATGATGCAGACCTGGCTCGATCGCATCGGCTACAAGAGCTACCTCTCGGGAATCCTCTTCAACGTCCACCACTCAGAGCGCCTGCTGGCCGGCCTGCGGCATCGCCTCCTCGACATCGAGCGGGAGACGGGGTCGCGGGTCAGTCTCGTCGGACACAGCCGAGGCGGCCTGCTGGCCAAGGTGTTGTCTCAGCGAAGGCCGCAGAGCGTAGAGCAGGTGATCGCCCTTGGTGCTCCGCTCGCCGACTGGACCGACCTGGCTTTGATGACGCACCACGCGGTGGGGATGGTCAGAACGGCCAACGAGATCGCATTCGGTCGCAGGTTCAATGGCGAAGGGCGTTTTTCTCACGACTTGAGCCTGGCCCCGGTCGTACCGACGACATCGATCTACACACGCTCAGACGACGTGGTGAACTTTCGCTCGTGCCTCCGACCCGACATTCCGGCGATCTCTGTTTGGGGCAGCCATAACGGCTTGGTGATCAACCCTGAGGTGTATCGCCTGCTCGGCCGCCTGCTTGCCCGCCCTCGCCGTTCGATTGGGTTGCCGGCCTGATCGCGGCGGCGATCGCGCTGGCGCTGGCCGCTGCCGCCCTACACGGCACGTGGAATGTGCTGGTCAAGGTGAGCGGCGATCCGATGGCAACGTTTCGACGCGCGACCATGGCGGCCGCGGTCATCGTCACCCCGCCGACCGCGGTGGTGTGGCTGCTCGTCGGGCGCCC
>DATHDR010000071.1:0-4230 GCA_035318965.1 Verrucomicrobiia bacterium
CAATCCTGGATGGCTCGTCTCAAACGGGAGCGGCAAGCGGCCGAGTGTCTCCCATCGCGCGTCCAGGCGCTCTACGCCAAGAGACCGATCTGTGAACACGAAGCCACGATCGTCGAGGGCGGCGCAGCCCGACAACCACTCCGAAGCCGGTTCGGCGCCGATGAAGGAGAACAAGCCCACGCAGGGCAACTCGGAATCGCCGCCGGCGGTCCGGAGCCTTACCGAAGTGAGCGTCTGGGCACCTTCGAGGCCCGCAACATCGGTGTTGTTTCGCACAGCGATACGTGTATCGGCTTCGATCCGGTCGACGAGATAGCGCGACATGCTCTTGCCGAGGTCGGTGCCGCGGATGACGATCGAGACCTGGCTGCAAGTCTCCGCAAGGAAAAGAGCGGCTTGACCGGCGGAGTTGCCGCCGCCCACGACCACGACTGGGGACCCGGCGCAGAGACGCGCCTCGATCTCAGTTGCTGCGTAGTACACGCGGCTGCCTTCGAAATCCTCCAGACGCGCTGCGCCGAGCCGGCGATAGCGAGCGCCGCTGGCCACGATCACTGCGCGGCCGGTTACCTCTGTCCCGTCGGAGAGGCGGGCGACGAGATAGCCGGCTGCCTCGCGGAGTCCGGTAGCGGTGCAAGGACTGGTCAGCTGGGCGCCGAACTTCTCCGCCTGCACCACGGCTCGCTGGGTGAGGTCGGCGCCGGAGATTCCGGTCGGAAACCCGAGGTAGTTCTCGATTCGCGAGCTGGTTCCAGCCTGGCCTCCAGCCGCTTCCATTTCCACGACCAGGGTCTCGAGACCTTCGGAGGCGCCATAGACTCCGGCTGCCAGGCCGGCCGGCCCGCCGCCGATGACGACGAGGTCGAAGCTGCGCTCACTCATTGCATCGAGGGTTAGCCCCAGGTACGCCGCGAGCTCTCCGGGTGTCGGGTGGCGGAGGACCGATCCAGGCGCAATCACCACTGGAAGGTCCACCGGCTCCACGGCGAAATCGCGCAGGAGTCGCTCGACGCGTGCATCGCCATCGGCATCCATGAATTCGTGTGGGATGCGGTTTCGGGCCAAGAACTCTCGCAGTCGGAGCGAGTCGGGCGAGAACCTGGAACCGACGAGGCGGATGGCCATAGCGGCGTCTTTCAGAAGCCTCGCCCGTCGGGCGAGGAAAGCGGCAAGGATGGTGTCGGCGAGCTTCGGCCTGGCGGCGAACACGTCGCGCAGTGCAGCGCCTGGCACGACTATCACCTCGCCGGGTTCGACGACGCGGGCCGACACATAAACTCGCTGACCCGAGAGCAAGTTCAGCTCGCCCATGAATTGAGCCGGCCCGAAGCGAGCCACGACCCGTTTGTCGCCATCTGCCTGGACTGCGATCTCGACTGCTCCGGACACGACCACGTAGAAGTCGTAGTGGGCGTCGCCCTCGCGATAGAGGTAGTCACCCGCGGATATCGATCGCCGGCTTCCGAGCGCCTCGATGGCGGCGATCTCGGAGTCGTCGAGGGTGGGAAACGCTACTTGATCGTCAAGCATTGGACCGGCTTGCTGACTCCAGGAGTGCCCGCACACGGGAGATCACCTGGGTGCCGTAAAGCTCGATGTTTTTCATGAGCGCTTCGTGCGTCAGGCCTCCCATGCCGTACTTCAAGTCGAAACGGTTTGCGCCGAGAGCGGTGAGGTTGACCGCGATCTTCTGCGCAACGGTTTCCGGTGATCCAACGTAAAGCGCTCCCCGTGGCCCGACCTCAAACATGAAGGACTCCTTGGTCGGGATGGCGAATCCGCGAGTCTCGGCGACGTGAGTGATGACCTCAAGGTAGCGCGGCCAGAACTCTTCGCGGGCGGTCTCGTCAGTGTCGGCAACGTGACCGGGTCCGTGCACTCCGACCGGCCGGGGAGGCTGCTCGAATTTCGCCAGCGCCTGCTCGAAGAGTCGCGAGAAAGGTGCGAACCGCGAAGGGGATCCGCCGATGATCGCAAGCATCAGGTTGAACCCATAATGCGCGGCGCGTACTACTGACTGGGGGCTCCCGCCGACACCGATCCATACGGGGAAGGGCCCGGATTCGGTGTGCGGCACGACGTCCTGGTTGAAAAGCGCAGCGCGGGTTGTGCCTTTCCAGGTGACCTGTCCGCCTTTCATGAGCTCCGCGAAGAGGTTGACTTTCTCTTCGAACAGGGTCTCGTAATCGGCCAGGTCGTAACCGAAGAGCGGGAACGAGTCGATGCTAGAGCCTCGCCCGAGAATTACTTCGGCGCGACCCCCGGAGATGGCGTTGAGGGTGGAGTAGCGCTGAAATACCCTGACGGGGTCGTCAGAGCTCAGGACCGTCACTGCCGATCCGACGTGGATGCGGTTGGTGCGCGCGGCGATCGCGCTGAGGACCACGTCGGCGGCCGACAGCGGGAAGTCATCGGTGTGGTGTTCACCGATCCCGAAGAAATCAACGCCCACCTGCTCAGCAAAGACACCTTCTTCGACGAGGTTTCGGATGGTTTGGGCATGCGAGAGGGGGCGGTCCTCAGCATCGTGGGTGACATCGCCGAACGTGTCGAGGCCGAAGACGAGTGGAAACTGCGTTGGTGTTTTCGTCATGTGCAGTTCGCCGCTATGCCGCCTCGGCGTGAACTGCCATGTCGAACTCCTGTCGAGACAGCAAGGCGCCGAAGACCGGGCCGCCAGGTTCAAGGAGGCGGCCGGCGCTCAAGTTATCCAGCCGAACGGCGTCGTAGCCGATGCGCTCGATGGCTTCCTCAACGACTTTCACCGCGCGAAGGTCGTCGCCGGCGACGCCGATCGCGCGGCGCTCTGGCGAGCCAACAGGCCGGCGCGCGTCTTCCAGGTCGTGGTAGCCGATGTGGTTCAGGCTCTTTACGACCGTCGACCGGACAAGCCGACGCTGAACGATCTCACTGCTGGTGTACCGGCGATCCCTGAACATCTCGTTGATGCCATCGACGGCCGGCCAGTAGTTCATCGCGTCTATCACAATCTTGTCCGCCACCAGGGCAGGGTCGAAGGCCGCGAACCTGTGAAGCGGGATCGCCAGCACCACGATGTCGGCATCCTCGACAGCATCTGCTGCCCAGCGTGGCTCGGCTCCCGGTATCACCAGCGAGGTGATGAGCGCGAGCTTCTCGGGGTCACCAGAACCTGCGATCGTGACTTGGAACCCAGCGTCGACAGCGATCCTGGCGATCACGGGCCCAACGTGCCCAGCACCCAGTACCGCAATGCGTGGCAATCGCTGAGGTGAGGATGCTCCCTCAGTCATCTCACATCCCGGCGGAGGTGGTTGTTCAGCGCATCCAGGACAGCGGCGAGCGCGTCGAATTGCTCGGGCGACAAGGCGTCGGCGAACTGCATCTTGATGGCCCTCATATGGGGCGCAGTCGACCGCCGGAAAACCCGCGCTCCCTCTGCAGTTAGGACCACCTCAGCACCGCGGCTGTCTGTGGCGCAGTCATCGCGGCGGATCAGACGGCGCCGCTCCATCCGTTTGAGGTGATGCGACAGCCGGCTGCGCTCCCAATCGATGGTCCTGGCCAGCTCCGATGATCGCAGCTTCCTGCCATCTGCTTCGCTCAATGCCAGGAGCACCTGATAGTCGGCCGGTGTAAGGCTCGACCCCTGGAGCTCGGCGCCCAGAATTCTCCGAAGCTCTGCAGTAGTGTCGATCAGCGACCGCCAGATTGCCAGCTCCCGTGAGGTCATGCGCCGGCGGAGTCCTGCATGGGTCGCCACATCGCCACGTGCCCGGACCGCATCCCTGATTGACACGTCAATATTCTACCCGGATAATTGACACATCAATCACTTCATCACCTGCAGATCATCGGCACGGAACTCTGAGTGAACGGCTTGCTGGCGCCTGACGTCGCCGACCGCGACCATATTCGAGGCACGCCTGGCGCACCGATGCGATTACTGATCTACGGCGACTACGAGTGCCCCTACACCCGGAAGGCCCTGATCGGCGTGGCGCAGGTTCGCAGCCGGCTCGGCGATGCACTCGTATTTGCCTTTCGCAATTTCCCGCTGACCGAGATTCATCCGCATGCCTTGCATGCGGCAATGGCTGCGGAGGCCGCCGACATCCAGGGAAAGTTCTGGGAAATGCATGATCTGTTGTTTCGCCGCCAGAGTGCATTGGCGGATGAGGATCTGGCGGCGCACGCGAGGGGCATTGGTCTCGATGGGGACAGGTTTCGTGCCGATTTCGCTGACCGGAC
>DATHDR010000072.1:0-9230 GCA_035318965.1 Verrucomicrobiia bacterium
GCCGTCCAGACCTGTTTTATCGAAAGCAGCGGTTGGCAATCGAATACGACGGCGGCAATCACCGTGATCGCCTGGTTGATGACAACCGCCGCCAAAATGGCCTCGTCGGCGCCGGCCTTCGCCTGCTCCGCTTCACTGCAGCGGATGTATACCGGACTCCCTATACAGTTGCGATGCAAGTACGAAACGGTCTTGCCACTCGGAGATTGCGCCATTCGGGCACAGATGGTCGCAACTGGGGCGATGCATAGCGCCGTTAGGGCACAAATGGTCGCATCCGGCGCCGCCGGGGTCGAGAGCTAGGCCGACTCTCCGACCAGCCTGGCCGGGCTCTCGCCTTCCTCGCCAAGCTCGAACTCGGGCTCGAGCGCCTCGCGGATCGATCGCTCGGAGATCAGGCAGCGCTTGATGTCGGGACGCGATGGGATCTCGAACATCGAGTTGAGGAGCGCCTCTTCGATGATCGATTTGAGAGCGCGCGCACCAGTCCCTCGAAGGAGCGCGAGCTCCGCGATCGCATCGAGACTTCCCTTCTGGAACACGAGCTCGACATTGTCGAGCGAGAAGAACTTCTGGTACTGCTTGACGAGCGCGTTCTTCGGCTCGGTGAGGATGCGCACGATGTCCTGCTGGTCCAGGTGGTGGAGGGTGACGATGATCGGCAGGCGGCCGATGAACTCCGGGATGAACCCGTACTTCAAAAGATCCTGGGGCTGCAGCTGCTTGAGCGTCTCCGAAACCGCCTTGCGCTCGATCTTGTTGTGCGGCGCTCCGAACCCGATGGCCCGGCGGCCGATGCGCTGCTCGACGACCTTCTCCAGGCCGTCGAATGCGCCGCCGCAGATGAACAGGATGTTGGTGGTGTTGATCTGGATGAAATCCTGGTGCGGGTGCTTGCGCCCGCCCTGCGGCGGAACATTGGCCACGGTGCCCTCGAGGATCTTGAGCAGCGCCTGCTGCACGCCTTCTCCGCTGACATCACGTGTGATCGAAGGGTTGTCTGACTTCCGGGCGATCTTGTCGATCTCGTCGATGTAGATGATTCCTCGCTCCGCGCGGCTGATGTCGAAGTCGGCGGCCTGGATGAGCCGCAGCAAGATGTTCTCCACGTCCTCGCCCACGTAGCCGGCCTCGGTGAGGCTGGTCGCGTCCGCGATCGCGAACGGAACGTCGAGGATCTTCGCAAGCGTCTGCGCGAGGTAGGTCTTGCCGCAGCCAGTCGGTCCGACGAGCAGCACATTCGACTTGGTGAGCTCGACGTCGCCGACAGACTTCGAGGCGGAGATTCGCTTGTAGTGGTTGTATACCTGCACCGATAGGACCTTCTTGGCGCGGTCCTGTCCGATCACGTACTGGTCAAGGGCGGCGCAGATGGTCTTGGGGTTAGGGATGAAGCCGGTCTTCTGCTTCTTCTGGCCCGCCGAGCGGTTGTCGTCCTCGAGGACCTCCTGGCACAGGTCGATGCACTGGTCGCAGATGAACACGCCTGGGCCGGCGACCAGCTTGCGTACCTGGTCCTGCCCCTTCCCGCAGAAAGAGCAGCGCGTGTAGCGGCGGCGGTCTTCTCGTTCGTTCATAGGTCCCTGGCTGTATCCATTACGAAGATGCTGGCGCCGGGGGATTATGGCCCCACAGAATCTCGTTGGCAAGGCTGATGCACTCGCTGCAGATGAAAACGCCTGAGCCGGCGACCAGCCTGACTCCGCGCTCGCCCTGGAGCTTCCCACAGAAAGAGCACTTGGGCCGATGCCTCTTGACTTCGCCGCCCTTGCTCTTGCGTCGGAAGATCATCCTGCGGCGACCTTCTCCTTTTCCTTCTCCCCGGCTTTGTCCTTGGCTGCGTCCTTGTCACCCGGCTTGGGCGGGCTGAGGATGATGTCGTCGATGAGGCCGTACTCCTTCGCGGCCTCCGAGGTCAGAAAGTAGTCGCGCTCGGTATCCTGGGTCACCTTCTCGATCTTCTGGTGTGTGTGGTTCGCCAGGATCTGATTCAGCTGCTCGCGCGTGCGAAGGATCTCCTTGGCGTGGATCTGGATGTCAGTGGCCTGTCCCTGCATGCCGCCCCACGGCTGGTGGATGAGGATGTTCGCGTGTGGCAGCGCGTACCGCTGTCCATGTGCGCCGCCTGCGAGCAGCACCGCGGCCATCGAGTACGCCATGCCGATGCAGATCGTCGAGACCGGCGGGCGGATGTACTGCATGGTGTCGTAGATGGCGAGTCCCGCCGTCACCTGGCCGCCTGGGCTGTTGATGTAGAGGGCGATCTCCTTGTCAGGGTCCTCCGACTGCAAGAACAGCAGCTGCGCCACGACCAGGTTCGCGACCTGATCGTCGATCGGCGTGCCGATGAAGACGATCCGCTCCTTCAAGAGCCGCGAGTAGATGTCGAAGGCGCGCTCTCCGCGGCCCGTGTTCTCGACCACCATCGGTACCAGGTAGCCGGCCGGCAGCTGTATCTCTCTCATATCCCGCACAACGTCATTCTAGACAGGGCGTCCTCGGGTTCCGTCAAGTCCTTGCGCCAGATATCTCGAGCAGCCGCTCCAGCACTCTTGCCCGGCGAAGCCGGGAGGCGAAGTACCGCCGCGCGCTCGGGCTCGCCTTGAGCTCCGCCACCTGGCCCTTCAGCTCGTCGTCCTGGGTCGCTTGCTCCTCGAGGAAGTTGATCACCTCCTCGTCGGACGGCTCGAGGTTCTCCCGCCTGGCGAACTCCGCAAGCACCAGGTCTACCTTCAGCCTGGCCTCGGCGTCCGGCCGCTGTTCGGCCATCCACTCGTCTAGCGTCTTGCCCACGTACTCGAGGTAGCGTTCGAGCTTCAGTCCCTGCCGGTTCAGGGTGCGTTCCATAGACTCCAGCTGGCTGGTCAGCTCGCGGTCGACCAGGGTCTGCGGCACCTCAACCGAGGATGCCTCGACCAGGGCCCGAACGACCTCCTGCTCGCGTTCGAGCTTTTCCATCGCTCGAACGGACTCCTCCAGCTCCTGGCGGGCCGACTCGCGATATGACTCGACCGTCTCGTGCGCGCCGTTGCTGAGGATCTTGGCCAGGGCGTCATCGAGGGGCGGGAGGATTTTCTCCTTGACCCCGCGCAGGGTCACCCGGATCGTCGCGTTCTTGCCGGCCAGCTTTGGATCCGAGTTCGTCTGGGGGAAAGTGACTTTCGCCTCCCGCGTCTCCTCCACGAATGTCCCAGGCAGCACGGCCAGGAGCTCGGGAAGAAGGACCCCTTCCTTCAGCTCGGCTTCCATCGCTTTCTGCGTCTCCGATTCGATCACCTCGCCGTCCACCTCGACCTCGACGTCGATGATCGCGATGTCGCCCAACCTCGCCTCGCGCTCGACAGGCGTGATCTCCGCCATCGGCTGGCGTACGTCTTCGAGGCGGCGCTCCAGCATCTCCTCGGTCACATCGTGGCCGTGAAGGTCAGGATGGAGAGTCGTGATGTCCGCGAGCGTCACCTCGGGCATCACGCTGATCGTGGCCTTCAGCCTCGCGGGCCGGCCCCTCTCCAGCTCGAGCACCTCGACGTCTGGGTTGTCGATGGGATCGATCGATTTTTCCTCGAGCGCCTGGCGCATCACCTCGGGGACCATCGCTTCGACGACCTCTTCGCGCACCACAGCAGGTCCGAGGCGCGCCTCGACCAGCGCCCGCGGAGCTCGGCCGGGTCGGAAGCCCTCGATCCTGGCTCGCGACACGAGCCGGTTCAGCACCCGCTCGTAGGTCGCGTCGACCAGCTCGGTCGGGACCTCGATGGTCATGCCCACCTGGCTCTTGGGTAGTTGCTCCGTGACGACGGAGAGCGCGACGGGCATCTGAGAAAGTCTACTGACGCCTGCGTAAGGGCCTAGTCAGCTTCCTCTAGTGGCACGGTTTCGGGCCCACCAGCGGGAACACGCAGCCATATTGGTCAACCACCGGAGGTGGGCTCGGCGATGGGCTGGCCAGCACAGGGCCCGTACCCGGGTCGGGCGGGATCTGGTAGTCGACCGGGGCGGGCGTCGGGCTCGGCGGGTTGTCGCCGGGCAGCTTGGCGATGCTCCGGGTGTCGCTCAAGAACCAGCTGTTGTTCGCACCGGCGACCACTCCGGGCGGCGGCGCGTACCAGCGGTTGCCCGGAACTCCAGCCAACGCCTGCGAAACAAACGAGTGCACGGCGGGCGAGGCCACGAAGATGCCGTCGGAGTTGTTGACCATCCTGTTCTGTGGCAGGTCCGCCAATATGTCGCCGACCCATAGCCCAACGGCCAGGTCCGGGGTGAACGCGATCGTCACGGCGTCCCTGAAGTCGTCAGTCGTACCCGTCTTAGCCGCAACCGTGCGGTCCGTCCAGTGAAGGGCGCTGTTGCAGCCGAAGATCATGCACCGGTTCTGGTCGTCGGCCATGATCTGGGCCATGATGAAAGCAACGGCCGGGTCTAGGGCCAGGCGTGCCCGCTGGTTCTCATGGGTCGTGTAGAGCGGCGAACCGTGTGAGTCCGTCACCGACAGGATTGCCTCCGGAGTGTGGTAGATGCCCATGTCCGCGTAGGTTGCGATGCCGCCAACGTGCTGAAGCAGGGTGATCGGATAGCCGCCCAGTGTTAGTGATGGGCCGTACTCGTCAA
This sequence comes from Verrucomicrobiia bacterium, assembly GCA_035318965.1. Classification (GTDB taxonomy): domain Bacteria; phylum Chloroflexota; class Dormibacteria; order Dormibacterales; family Dormibacteraceae; genus Palsa-870. The sequence continues at coordinate 4,609 of DATHDR010000072.1, forward strand.
GGTTGCCCGCTCGGTATTGGTTTTGACTACCGGGTATAGGAATCAGCGGGTTGATGCCCAAGTTGCGCATGTAAGAAAGGACGGCGGGCACGCCGATCGACAGCTCGACCTTCACCGCCGCGATGTTCAGCGAGTTGCCCATCGCCTTCTTCAGTGGCAGCACGCCGTGGGTCTTGCCGTCGTAGTTGTAGATCTTCGTCGTGTTGTACGCGTCTTTGTAAACCAGTGGGCTCGGGCCGTCGTATACCGGTGTATCGACGGTGGCGGCTCGCGCGTTGATCACCGCGCCGTACGTGTACGGCTTCATCGACGAGCCCATGTTGCGCGGGAGGGTGGTGAAGTTTTGCTGGCCGCCGGGTGAGTTGTAACTCGGCGACCCGACCATGACGAGGATCTCGCCTGTCTTCGGGTCCTCCGCGACAAGACCTGAGGAAAGCTGTCCTTTGCGGTCGCGCCACAGGTTGGCAGCGAGGTTGCTGCTGACGATGGACTCGCCGATCTGCTGCTTGCCCCAGTCGAGCGTCGTCTTCACGTTCAGCTGCTGGACACCTGGCTGGTAGCCAAGCTGGCGCAGCTCGGAAAGGACGTAGTCGACGAAGTGGGGCGCGAGGAAGCTGTTGACCGGCGCCTGGTAAACCAGCTTCTCCGCCAGCGCCTTGTCCATGTCCTCTTGCGAGATGAAGTTCGAACGCACCATGGCCAGCAGCACCTCGGTCTGGCGCAGCTTGGCGGCGTCCGGGTGAAGGACCGGGTTCCACTCGGTGGGCGCCTGTGGCAGGCCGGCGATCATGGCCGCCTGCGCGAGGTCGAGCTTGGAGGCTGGAATGTGAAAGTAGCTTGATGCCGCGGCCTCGACCCCGTATGACTGCGAGCCGTAAAAGCTCTTGTTGAGGTAGAGCTCCATGATCTGGTCTTTGCTGTACGTCTGGGCCAGCTCGTAGGCGAGCGCCAGCTCCTTGATCTTGCGGCTGACCGTCTGCTCGGGGGTCAGGAACTGCTGCTTGGCAAGCTGTTGGGTGATTGTGCTGCCGCCGCCGACGATGTGACCGGATTTCAGGTTGTCGAAGGCCGCGCGGACGATGCCCGCGAAGTCAAAACCAGGGTTGGTGTAAAAACCCTTGTCCTCGATCGCAACGGTGGCCTGGATCATGATCGGAGCCACGTCCTTGAGCTTCACGGCCAGGCGGTGGTCGCCATGGTTGCCAACGTCTGCGAGCAGAACGCCGTTGCGGTCGGTGATGATCGTGTCGCCGGCGAAGCCGGCGCTGTCTAGGCCATGGATCGAGGGCAGGCTGTCGAAGAAGGACTGCGCGTAGGCGTCGGCGGCGAAGCCGATCACCAGCAGGACGGCAAGCACTGCGCCAAGGCCGCGAACGGTGGCCGTGCGGCGCATCTTCTGCCCGATCGGCGACCACGTCGCATGGATGCGAGCTCGAGGGCGGTGGCCCCCCTTGGTTTTGATCTTCTCAGGAACGTTTCGAGCCATGTTTGAGGGCGCGTAGATTCTACGTTTTCTCATAGCCACCAACGTCTGGTGGCCCCAGCGGGTTACGCGGCTCGGTTGGGCCTCAAGCGCGAGAGGACTCCCTGACGGGCCAAACGCCACTCCTCAGGGTCGATCGCCCGGATCAGATAGATGGCTGCCAGGTACGCCAGGCCACCGGCGGGCAGGCTGATGAAGATCGAGAAGCGGCTGAGCGGATAAAGCACCACGCCCATCACGGCTCCGGCCAGCAGAATGCGCCAGCTGAGGCTGATCACTGGGAGGCGCAGCTCGGGCCGGTTGCGCTGGATGAACCACCACCCAAAGACGCACAGCGAGGCTTCCGTGACGACGGTCGTCGCGCTGGCCGCGAGGTAGCCATAGAAGGGGATGAGGATCAGGTTGAGGACGATGTTGATCCCCGCGGCCAAGCCGGTCGCCCACGCGTTCAGGTGCTGCCGGTTGGTCGCGTTGAGCATCGCGTAGAACGCCGAGTTGGCGAAGAGGAACACGATCGCGACGGCGAGGATGCGCAGCGACGCCTCGGACTGTGTGAACAGCCGGAACAGGCGCCCGATGGGGTGCACCAGCACGACCGTACCCACCGTCAGCGGCCACCCGAGCAACAGCAAGACCTTGAAGAAGCGGGCGTAAGCAAGCTTCAGTCGTGAGACATCAGCGATGAAGTAGACGCCGAGCAGCGGGTACACCACCACCTGGATCGCCAGCGGGATGAACTGCAGCGCCTCGAACGGCTTGTACGCGAAGGTGTACCAGCCAACCTCGGCAAACGAGCGGAAGTGCTGGAGGATCGGCACATCGGCCCGGAAATAGAGGTTCGTGAGAAAGAACGTGAAGGCAAAAGGCAGCGCCAGCGGAAACCAGCGACGCATGAGGTTGACGTCGAAGCCGAGGCGCACCTGTCCAAGACGGAAGATGCGGATGACCAGGAGCGAGTAGACGATGGTGAAAACGAAGGACGCGACGTACGCCCAAATGTAAAAGCTCACACCTGCGCTGTGTCGGGCACCGTAAAAGATGAGCGCGCCCTGGATGGCGATCTCCGCGACGATCGCTATCGCGTCGAACTCCGCGCGGCCTACCGCATAAAAGGTATTGCGCAACAGGTTCGCGTACGCAGTGGCGATCAGGAGCGCCGCGCCGGGAAGGATCAGTGAGCTCAGCCCTGCACCGAAGACCAGGGCTATGGCCAGGACCACGCTCGCAGCGACGGAGAGCGCGACCTTGAGCACGAGAAGCGTCCCGAGGTAGTCGCCCAGCTCCTGTCGATTGCGCGCCGCCTCGCGCGTATAGAGCGGGTTGAAGCCAAGGTCCGCAATCACCGATACCAATGCCAGGTAAGCGATCAGCGTCGTGTAGCGGCCGTAGTTGGCGTCTCCGAGAGCATTCGCCAGGACGACGACAACGACCAGCGATATCAGTCGGGAGAGGACGCGGGCGCCGAGGATGAAGAGCGCGTTGCTGACTGCGCGTGTGCCGAGCTCGGCCGCGGCGCCGGCAGCCTGGTCGCTCACGGCGACAATCCTAGAGGCGCGGCTCTAGATGTTTCCGGGACGCACCCTGACCGGTTTTTCGGGCGCTAGGAGCAGCAGCACCTGGCCCTGGTTGAGCGCCGGGTGATGCTGGTCGAGGGAGTCGATGGCGTGGGCCAGCTGCGCGTAGCTGATGTGGTAGCCGCGGCCCCACGAGATGCCGGGGTCGTTCAGCCAGACGCCCGTGCTGTCGTAGCCGATGATCAAGATGAAATGCGGCACCGAGTACCCGTTCTGCTCGTAGTGGGTGCTGTACCCGGGGTAGCGCGGGTTGCCCAGGGCATGCGTGCGCACCTCGGCGATGAGCGGCCGGCCGGCCGACAGCTGCTCCGCGATCACCTTTGGGTCGTTGGGCACGATGCGGTACGCAAAGCCGAAGTGCTGCTCGGCCAGCTCGCCCATCATCGTGACGTTCAGGTCAGGCTGGGACTTCCACTTGTCGATCTGGTTGATCGAAGCATCCGCGGCGTGCGGATCGATCACCACCGCAGAGCTGTGCTGCCAGTAAGAGACGAGCATCGTCAGGGTGGCGGCCTCGCAGCTCTCCTGGTGCTGCGCCCAGTTGTTGAGCGGCGCCTGCGTGGTGAACGGCACCTGCAGCAGCATCTGGCTCGGCAGAGGTGTCGGAGTCGGCATCGTGCCCGGCCCCACCTCGACCGGGAGAGGCTGCGCATGCACGGCGGTGACACCGGGGAGCGGCGCTGCGGGCGCGCGCTGGTTCAGGTAGTGGCGGGCGACCACACCGGAACCGCTGCCGAGGATCAATGCCGCCATCACCGCGATCACGACCCCACCCCAGCGAACCGGCCGCGGCCGCGGGACAGCACCCCGCCTGACTAGAACTCCCACGCAGCCTGCCCTCCGTTCCTCAAGCGAGCTCTACCCCTCAGTCGCTACAGAAACGCCGGACCCGGAGCGGCTACTTATCCAGGTTTAGGCATGTAAACTGCGCAAGCTCCCCAAGCGATGGAACCCAGATTGCCCCTCTTTAAGCGCAACCAATCGGCGCACCTATGAGTTACACCTAGCATGTTCGGAGCTCTGAAGTGGTTGCTGGGCCTCGGCCTTGTGGCGACCGTCGGCATCGGGGCCGGGGTCTACTTCGCATTCTTCGGAGCCGGGCCGCAGATCAGCTACGTCACGCCAGACCTGGTCCCGATCGACCTGAACACCACAGTTCCGGACGCAGTGCTCGTAAACCTGCCCACAGCGGTCATCCTCCCGGTCCCGTTCACGTCGCAAGCGCCGCTGAACAACTGGGCTGACCGCCAGCACACGTGCGAGGAAGCCAGCATCGTGATGGTCGATCGCTATCTGCGCGGCGACCATTCAGGCGCATTGATCGACCCGAGGACGGCCGACGCCGCGATCAACCAGATCACTGCCTGGAAGCCCGCGGTGGACCTCACCAGCCAGCAGGTGGGCGAGGTCGCCCAGCACAACCTCGGCTGGGCCTACAAGCTCCTGCCCTCCGACCGGCTGAACATGAAGCAGCAGCTGGCGCTGGGGCGTCCGCTGATCGTCGGCGTGCGCACACACGGCCTGGGCAACCCCAACTACCCGGGATACCGCACGCATTACGAGCA
>DATHDR010000073.1:0-3828 GCA_035318965.1 Verrucomicrobiia bacterium
TTAACAAGCTGGGTTGACACCCAAACATATGTTCGTAAGATCGACGCATGGACGCCGCACCGACGACGATCGAGATCGAACAGCTCTCGGATGACCTGCTGGCTGAAACCTTCATCCGTGCATGCCGGGACAGGGATCAGCAGAGCCTGTTTGTTGCTCGCATTGCGGCCGAGATGGCGAAGCGGGACAAATACGACGAAGACGGATTTGTGAGTCCGATCGACTGGATGCGGTTCAACGGCCACATGACTGCCGGCGCGGCTGCCAACGGTGTCGCTGTGGGCGAGTCCCTCCACCGGATGCCGGAGAGCGTCGATGCGATGGCCGCAGGCGAGATCGGATACGCCCACCTGACGGTCATGGCCAGGACTGCGGAAGATCTTGGCGATCGGTTCGATGAGACAGCCCTCATCAACAAGGCAAAGGAGAACTCGCCGGGCAAGTTCCACTACATCTGCAGCCATTACCGGCACGCCGCCGACCCGAAGCGCTACGCAGACGAGCAGGAGGAGCAGGTCCAGCAGCGGCGGCTCAAGGTAAGCAAATGGATGGACGGCTCGGTGCTGCTGAGCGGCCAGCTCGATCCAGAGGGAGGCGCCGTGTTCATCACCGCGCTGCAGGCGCGCTCGCGCAAATCAGGCGCTCATGACGATCGGGACCTGGAGCGACGCCAGGGCGATGCGCTGGTCGAGCTCGCCTCGAATGGCGGGTCGCAAGCTCAGATCCAGGTCACCAGCTCGATCGAGACCTTGCTTGGCCTGGCGGGCGCGCCAGCGGCGGATATGGAGTTCTCGCTGCCGATTTCTTCGAAGGCGGTCGAGCGTTTGGCCTGCGATTCGAGCATCTCCCGCGTGCTGCTCGACTCAGACTCGATGGTCATCGACGTTGGACGCTCCAAGCGCGTTGTGTCAGAGCCCACCCGGCGGGCCTTGGTGGCTCGCGATGTCTCGTGCCGGTGGCCTGCTTGCGACCGGCCCGCATCGTGGAGCGCGGCACACCATGTCGTGCACTGGATCCACGGCGGAGCCACCGACCTGGACAACCTTGTCCTCCTTTGCCACCGGCATCACCGGATGGTTCATGAGGGGAACTGGCAGATCGTGCGGGGCGATCTTGGGGGCATTTTGGTCATCCCGCCGACGGTGACGTTCGGTGCTCCGGCGCGCGGACCGGATTAGCAAACCGGCTGCTTGGGATCAATCCTTCGAACTCTTCGGCGAGCTCGATTTGGATGTTCGAGTATGGAGAGCGGGAACGGCACAAGATGTTCAGCGCCCCAATGCAGCGCCAAGCGATCCTGGCCGGACTGAGCGTCGCGACGTTCGCCTTCTTGGTGCGGATCCCGACTCTGGCCGAGCCTCGTTGGTATTACGACGAAGGGATCTTCACGACGGTCGCGTGGGCGAGCTCGAAAGGCATGACGCTGTATGTGGACGTCATCGACCTGCAGCCTCCCGGCATCCACTGGTTGAGCCGGCTATTGCTGGCTGCGGGCGCCGGAGAACACCACCTCGTGACTCAGGTCGCGGTGTCTGCATTGGCGGTTGGATCTTCAGTGTTGACGCTCGCCCTTGCCAGGCGCTGGATGAACATCTGGCCGGCCACGTTGGCAGGTCTGCTCACCGGCTTTGGGCTGTCCCTGCCGGCCTTCGACGGCGACCTGTTGAACGTCGACCTGGCCGCCCTTCCGTTCTTACTGGCGAGCCTTGTCCTCGCGTTCAGCTCTCGATCGGTGATCGTCTTGTTCTCTGGAGCGCTGATGGGAGTCGCGCTGATTTTCCGGCCGTCGTACTTGGTCGATTCGGTCGCCCTTCTGGTACCCCTGCTCTCTTACGGGCGTAGAGAGCTCCGCCTTCTGATGGCTGGACTTGGTTCAGTGGCCGTGCTGGCTGTTGCGGCCGGCGCCTTGTGGTTGCAAGGCTCGCTCGAGGGCTACCTCAATGTCGTCGCGCCGATAGACGACAGCTATCTACTCGATGCAAATCGGGGTTCCTGGGGGCCCATCCTCGTGCGTCTTTTGGTCTTTGGGGTCATCGCGGCCGCTGCTTTCGTGCGCGCCAGGTCGACTGGAGGGCGTTTCATCGCTCTTTTGCTACCGGCCAGCCTTGCCGGCTCCACGCTCACGCCGAAGGGGTATGCGCACTTCGTCCATGAGGCCATTCCGCCGCTGGCCCTCGGCCTCGCAATGGTGGCCAGTCGTTACCGCCTCCGTTGGCTGAGCGCGCCAATTGCCGCCGTGGCGCTTGTCGTTTTGGGAGTAGGGCAGATGACCATCCCGGAGCTGCAGACCGCGCTCATGACCGGATATCCACCGAAGCTCGCGAGGGACAGTCTCGGGTTCGACATCGGGTACTACTCGAATTGGTTCGCCTACGCGACTCTCTCCAAGAGCTATCCCGAATACTCGGCATGGTTTCCAGACGTGGTGCTGCGCCGACGAGAGCTCGACCAGATTCGAAGCGTGGGCTCGGTTCCTGGAGACACGCTGCAGCTGATCGGCCCGCAGCCGTGGCTCTACGTCGAGAGCGGTCTTCTACCCGGCTCACCCTATCTGAGCGCGACAGACATCTGGGGGCGACCCGTGGCTAAAGACAAAATATTGCGGACGCTGCGCGATGGATGCGCCGACGTCGTGGTCGCCGTTACCGACCTAGCCACATGGCAGGACGCCCTGAGCGCAGGAGGGTACGTGCCGGTCGATGGGGCGCCGTGGCCGACTTTCCAGTCAAGCCGCCCTCACCAGGTTTGCAGTTGACCGTGCGGCTAGGGTTGCTCTTCGTATCCCAGGATCGGGCGGAGCCACCTTTCCGCCTCGGTGACGGGCATTTCCTTGCGGCGTGCGTAGTCCTCGACCTGGTCGCGGCCGACCTTGCCGACCATGAAGTAGCGCGACTGGGGGTGTGCGAAGTACAGGCCGGCCACGGCGGCGGTCGGCGTCATCGCGCCTGACTCGGTGAGGTCCATGCCGATCGATCGAGCGTCGAGGAGGTCGAACAGCTTGTGCTTTTCCGAGTGGTCCGGGCACGCGGGGTAACCGAAGGCCGGGCGGATGCCGCGGTACTTCTCGCCGATCAGGTCATCGCGTGAATGCTTCGGACCCGTCTCGTACCAGCCTCGGCGGGTGACCTCGTGCAGGTATTCGGCGAAGGCTTCGGCGAGCCGGTCGGCCAGGGCTTTGACCATGATCGCCTTGTAGTCGTCGTGCTCGGCCTGGAACCGCTCGGCCAGCTCGTCCACACCGAGTCCGGCGGTGACGGCGAACGCGCCGATATGGTCCTTGGTCGGCGCGACGAAGTCGGCCAGCGAGAGATAGGGCTTGTCGTCGCCGTGGTCGACCTGCTGGCGCAGCATCGGAAAGCGCACACCGTTTTCCAGGACGATGTCGTCGCCTTCGTTGGTGGCCGGCCAGAATCCATAGACGCCTTTGGCCTTCAGCCAACTATTGGCCTCGATCTCGTCCAGCATCTCCTCGGCGTGGCCGAACAGCTCGCGCGCGACCGCACCGTGCGATGGGCTGTCGAGGATGGCGGGGAACTTTCCCTTCAGCTCCCACGCGTGGAAGAAAAAGGTCCAGTCGATGTACTCGCGCAGCTCCGACAGCTTCGGCTCGATGACCTTCGCCCCGGTAAAGGGAGGCGCCGCCAGGTCGTCGAACGCGAGCTTCAGCCTCTTCGAGCGAGCTTCCGGCAGGGGTAGGAGCGTGCGGCGGGAGGCCGTGTGCTGCGTGCGGAGCTTCTCCTGCAGCGCCTGGTTGTCGCGATCGAACGTGTGGCGACGTTCCTCGTCAAGCAGGTCAGAAACCACGCCGATCACGCGGGATGCATCCAG
>DATHDR010000074.1:0-3394 GCA_035318965.1 Verrucomicrobiia bacterium
CGATCGCAAGGAAGTCGTCCTCTTGATGGCGCCAACTCACCCTCTTGCAAAACTGGATCCAGTGCCGGTCGTCCAGCTGCGTGGGGTGCCGATGATCGCCCTCTCACCCGGGGTGAGCGATGCAGTGGTGAAGGCCACCACAAGCTGGCTCGCTCGTCACATGGACCAGGATCCCAATTACGTAGCTTATGAACCGCCTGATCAATTGGCGGAAGCCGTGGCACATCGAGTGAACGCGGTAACCCTGATGAACAACGTGAGAGCCTCCGCCGCCACTCACGTTGGACTTGTCGTCCGGCGAATGGCGCCGCGACCGATGCTCGAGTGCGGCGTGGCCTATCGCAAGGACAACCACTCAGCGGCATTGGCGAGCCTGCTGGGGATCATTGACGAGCTCGTAGTCCCGCTGCCGAAAGAACCTCCCGCCGGATTCGAGAACCTAACCCCCGCCTGAGAGGATCCCCACCGTGCCCATCGCCAGCCCCTTGTAGGCGACATGCGACCAGCCGGCCGCCGCTGCCATCGCCCGCAGCTCGTCGGGCGTGCGGTAAGAGTCCACCGTGTCGCTGAGGTACCGGTAGGCGGCCGGCTGACCGGAAAGCGCGCCGCCGATCGCCGGCAGCAGCGCGCGCAGGTACAGCCGGTAAGCGCCGCCAACCAGGTTTTCGGGCGGGCGAACGAATTCGAGCACGACTGAGCGCCCACCAGGTTTGACGACCCGGCGCATCTCGCGGAGGCCGCCAACCGGATCGGCCAGGTTGCGCAGCCCGAAAGCGATCGTGGAGGCGTCGAACGATGCGTCTTCAAAGGGGAGTTTCAGCGCGTCGCCTTCCAGGAACTCGATCCCTGGATGGTCGCGCCGCGCGACTTCGAGCATCTGCGGGCTGAAGTCCAGGCCGACCAGCCGACCCTTGGCGCCGGCGATCCGTGCGAGCTCGGCCGTAAGCTTGCCTGAGCCGCACGCGACGTCCAGGACTGAACCACCGGCCTTCAGGTTGGTCGCCCGGGCTGCACGCCGGCGCCAGCCCCCGTCGGTGCCCCCGGACAGGACCGTGTTGACCAGGTCGTAGCGGCGGGCAATGCGGTCGAACATCGCGCGCACGGCCTGGGGATCCCGTTCGCCGATGGCTAGACCCTCTGCCAGACCGATGCGATGCCCTGACCCACTCCGATGCACATCGTCGCGAGGCCGTACTCGGCGTCGCTGTGAACCATCTGGCGAACCAGGGTGCTGACCAGCCGCGCGCCGCTGCTGCCCAGCGGATGGCCGAGCGCGATGGCACCCCCATTCACATTGACCCTGTTCTCGTCCAGGCCGAGCAGGCGGACACAGGCAAGTGACTGGGAGGCAAAAGCCTCGTTGAGCTCGACCACGCCCATGTCCGAAGGCTGCAGGCCCGCCTTCTCGAGGGCCTTGAGTGACGAGGGGACCGGGCCGATGCCCATGTAGTCGGGGTGGACGCCCGCCGGCGCGGCCGCGACGAGGCGTGCAAGAGGCTTCAACCCACGCTCCTTGGCCTTGGCGTCTGACATCAGGACGAGCGCAGTCGCGCCATCGTTGAGCGGAGACGAGTTCCCGGCGGTGACCGAGCCGTGCTCGGCAAAGGCCGGGCGGAGCCTGGCCAGCGTCTCGAGCGAACTGTCCGGCCTCGGGCCTTCGTCCGTGATGAGCCGGAGCGGCTCGCCCTTGCGCTGCGCCACCACCACGGGGACGATCTCCTCCGCGAGGCGACCAGACTCCTGCGCTGCCACCGCGCGCTGGTGGCTCCGTAAGGCGAATGCGTCCTGGTCCTCGCGCGACACCTCGTACTTCTGCGCCACCCGTTCTGCGGTCTCCCCCATCTGCAGGGTTCCGTAAAGCTCCGCCATCTTCGGGTTGACAAGCCGCCAGCCGAGTGCGGTGTCGTACACCGTTTGCGGACCGCGCGGGGACGCGCTGTCGGGCTTTGGTATGACCCATGGCGCGCGGGTCATGCTCTCGACCCCGCCAGAGATCATGATGTCGGCGGCGCCGGCCTGGATCTCGCGAGCCGCGGCGATCGTGGCCTGCATGCCGGAACCGCAGAGGCGGTTGACGGTCTGGCCGGGCACCTCGACCGGGAACCCCGCCAGGAGAAGGGCCATGCGTGCCACGTTCCGGTTGTCCTCACCGGCCTGATTGGCGCACCCGAGGATGACGTCCTCCACCTCGGCGGGCTTTACGTGCGCGCGCTCGCAGACCTCTTTGAGCACGATCGCCGCGAGATCATCAGGTCGCACGTCCTTCAGCTGGCCGCCATAGCGGCCCATGGGCGTACGAGCCGTGGCGACAATGACAGCGTCCCGGAGCTCGGTCACTTCTTGGAGCGTTTGGCCAAAAAGGCCTGGACTCCTTCTACGAACTCGGGACTGGCCGCTTGCGCTTCCTGCAGGTAGGACTCGAACTCGAGCGCTTCTTCGTAGCTCGACTCCAGCGCATGAGTCACCGCCCGCTTGGCGGCGGCCATCGCCTGCTTCGGCTGCGCCGCCAGCTGGCCGGCGAGCTCGCGGACCTCAGCCTCGAGCTTGTCGGCCGGCACCAGGCGATTGATCACGCCGAGACGGTGCGCGTCCACCGCCTGCAGGGGTTTGCCGGTGAAGAACATCTCGTAGGCGATCCCGGTCCCGGCAAGCCGCGGCAGAAGCCAGCTGACCCCGCCGTCCGGAGCGAGCCCGATATTGATGAAAGCCTCGAGGAGGTAGGCCTCGGGCGCTGCGATCCGGATGTCGCAGGCCAGCGCGTAGCTCGCGCCGATGCCGACTGCAGGACCGTTCATGGCCGCAATCACAGGCTTCGGCATGGTGCGCAGCCGCGTCAGCATCGGCATGTACTCGTTGCGCAGCACGTTGCCGACGTCCTCGGGTGTCCGCAGACCGCCCTCCTGAGCCATCTCTGTGACATCGGCACCGGAGCAAAACGCACGGCCGGAGCCGGTCAGCACCACCACGCGCACCGCTTCGTCGCGCTCCGCCTGCTTGATCGCCTCGCCGAGCTGCTTGCGCGTCAGCGCGCCGATCGCGTTCATCTTCTCGGGCCGGTTAAGCCGGATCCAGCCGACCCCACCCTCTGTTTCGATCTTTACGTGCTGCTCGACTTCAGTGGTTGCCATGTTTGCTACCTACCTTTAAACACACCTTTTCGCTTTTCCAGGAACGCGTGCATGCCTTCTTTCTGGTCCTCGGTTGAAAAGAGGAAGTAAAAGCTCTTGCGCTCGACGGCCAGGCCTTCCGAAAGCGGTGACTCGAATGCTTTGAGCACCGCCTCCTTCGCCATCCGGAGCGCGAGCGGAGGCTTCTCAGCCAGCTGTCGAGCGATGCGCTTGGCGACCTCCACGGTCATCTCGGCCGGCACCACCTTGTTGACGATCCCAAGCTC
>DATHDR010000075.1:0-2674 GCA_035318965.1 Verrucomicrobiia bacterium
CTCGCGCGCGCGTTGACTCGGCCGCGACTCGGTGATAGTTTCGGCGCCAATACACGGCCGCCTGCAGCGTAGGAGGGGACGCACTTGGAGGACAAAGCAGACCATGCGGACGTTCAGGACCTTGCGAGGTTCGGCTACAAGCAGGAGCTGAGGCGTGCCCTCGGCGTCTACTCGAGCTTCGCCGTCGCCTTTTCGTACATCTCGCCTTCCACCGGCATCTTCACTCTCTATGCCCTGGGCCTGGGCATCGGCGGGCCCGCGTTCATCTGGAGCTGGCCGATCGTCGTCATCGGACAGCTGATCATCGGCCTGAACTTCGCGGAGGTCAGCTCCCACTTTCCCGTCGCCGGGTCGGTCTACCAGTGGACCAAGTACCTCTCGAACCCGACCTACTCCTGGTTCACCGGCTGGATCTATCTCTTCGCTGGAGTGCTGACGGTGGCCGCGGTCGTCGCGACCGTGCCGCTCGTCCTGATTCCGCTCCTCAACAGCCTGGGCATGGACATACCGAACAACCTGGATTCGCAACGAAACATCGCCTTCCTCGTCCTCCTGAGCACGACTCTTCTGAGCATTTTTGGCGTGAGGCTGGTTGCCATCGTCAACAACACAGGGGTCGTGTTTGAGATCCTCGGCATGGTCGTTTTCGCCCTCGTGCTCTTGTTCTTCTACGCGCACCAGTCACCGGGCGTCATCTTCGACACCACCGAGCTGACGGCGAGCGGCAATCCGTTCGGCACGTTCTTGGCGGCGATGTTCATGTCGCTGTTCGTGATCTACGGGTTCGACACGGCCAGCACCCTGGCCGAAGAGACGAAGAACCCCCGTAGGGAGGCTCCGCGAGCGGTGATCGCGGCGATCGTAGGCGCCGCGATCATTGGAGCCATCTTCCTGTTCGCCACGCTGCTGGCCGTCCCCGGGAACATCCACGACTACGTCACTGCAATCGGCCAGGCCAAAGCCGCGCCACCCGTCGACATCATCACTGGCAACCTTCCCAAGTGGGCGGCGGACCTCTACCTCTTTGTCGTGTTCGCGGCCATCTACGTCTGCTGCCTCGCGATCCAGACCTCGACCATCCGCCTGGCCTTTGGCATGGCCCGAGACGGGAAGCTCCCGTTCTCGCGTGTCTACAACAAGGTAAACCCCACCCTCCACACTCCGGTATGGACTTGCGTCCTGATCGGCGTGCTCGCCGCGATTCCCATCCTCTACTACGCCGGGGTCTTCCTCATCGCGATCGGCGCCACGGGGATGATCTACCTCTCCTACATCCTCGGCAACATCGCGATCCTGATCGCCCGGCAGCGAGGGTGGCCGAAGGAAAGCGCGCCGTTCAAGCTCGGCAGCTGGGGCTTGATCATCAACGTCCTCGGCCTGGTATGGGGCATCAGCATGTTTATCAACTTCCTGTGGCCCCGCGCCGCCAGCAACCCTCCTGTGAGCAGCCTGCCAAACCTGCCGAATCTCGGTCCCATCGGCGACATTCCGCTGTTCGAAGCAACGCTCGCAGTGATTCTCATTGCGGGCTTCATTTACTGGCTGGTCGCACAGCGCAACGCACCGGCGACCAAGGCCATCGCACCGGTCGGTTTGCCGGCGGCCTAAGTTCAAACGGGGGCCGGATCGTCCGGCCCCTTACTCTCTTGACCTGATTTGAAGTCTCACGCGCGCGCTGTCGTGATCGGCGGAGGCGTCGGCGGCGCTGCCATCCTTTACTGGCTGACGCGGCTGGGCTGGAAGGACACCGTGCTGGTCGAGCGCGCGCGGGTGACCAGCGGCTCGACGTTTCACTCCGCGGGGCTGGTCGGCCAGCTGCGCGGCTCGCTCAGCCTGACGCAGATGATGATGAACTCGGTCGAGCTGTACCGCTCGCTCGGCCAGGAGGTCGGCCTGGAGACCGGCTGGCACGAGGTCGGCTCGCTGCGCCTTGCTTCCAGCCAGGAGAGGATGGAGGAGCTCTCGCGCCAGGCGGGGTGGGCGAAGACCTTCGGCCTGCCGCTGGACCTGGTGTCGGCGCAAGAAGCGCAGCGCATGTTCCCGCCGATGTCGAAAGAGGGGGTCCTGGGCGCCGCATTCCTGCCGACCGACGGGTACATCGACCCGAGCCAGCTGACCTTCGCCCTGGTCGAAGGCGCGCGGCGACGTGGCGCCGAGATCTGCGAGGACACGCGGGTCACAGGCATCGAAGTGCGCGACGGCCGGGTCCGGCGCGTCATCACCGAGCGCGGCGACATCGAGACGGAGCTCGTGGTCGACGCGGGCGGGATGTTCGCACCAGAGATCGGCCGGATGGCCGGCGTCAACGTCCCGCTGATCCCGATGGCCCACGAATACCTGATCACCAAGCCGTCCGGCCTGCCCCTCAACATGCCGACGATGCGTGACCCCTCGCTGCTGGTCTACTACCGGCCCGAGTCGGGAGGGCTGGTCATGGGTGGCTACGAGCGGGACCCGGCGCCGTGGGGCCTCGACGGCATCCCCTCCGACTTCAACGGAAAGCTGCTCGAGCCGGACTGGGACCGCTTCGAGCCGCTGATGACGAACGCGATCGTGCGGACGCCCTCGATCAAGGACGCGCAGGTGGTGCGCCTGGTCAACGGGCCCGAGGCGTTCACGCCGGACAACGAGTTCGTCCTCGGGCCGTCGGAGGTGCGTGGCTTCTGGGTGGCGG
>DATHDR010000076.1:0-5239 GCA_035318965.1 Verrucomicrobiia bacterium
GCTCGAGGTGTAGAGCAGAGGCCGGATGTAGACGTCCGACTTGAACTCGTTGCGGCGGAGAAGATCGAGCGTGAAGTTGACCAGCTCTTCGGTCGAGTGCGGGAGGATCATGCGCATGACGTTCGCCGAACGGCGCATGCGCTCGAAATGCGCCGCACCTTGAAGCAGGTAGAGCTGCTCTTTCTTCTCGTTCCAGTAGGCGCGAATGCCTTCGAAAACGCCGGTGCCGTAGTGAAGCGCGTGCGTCATCAGGCCCAGCCTGACGTCGTGGTAGCGCGCAAACTCCCCCTCGTGAAAGACCCATGTGTTCGGGTGAACAGGTGATTTTTTTGCCGCGGCTTTGGACTTCGCCTCCACACTCATCTCGGTCTAAGTGTATGCCGCGACAGTTGACGGAACTGCACAGCGCGCCCGGCTTCTGTTATGAATCCGGATTGTGAGCCTCTACGGCATCATCGCCGACCTCCGACGCGAGCATCCGACACCCGCGGCGACCCAAACGCTCGACATGGTGGTGGCCGAGCTCGGACACACTAGGGACAACCTGAAGGAGGCCGCCGCCAACCTGAGCGGCAAGCCTCTGCCGCCAGGCGGGAAGCCCGTGCTCGACGAGCTCGTCGAGCGAGCAAAGCAGGAAGGCGTGTACGACCTGGACTACGGTCCGGATCCCTACGACACAATCCCGGAACCGCTCGACGAAGGGACGTTCGGCATTGGGGCCCTGCTCGCGTTGTCCTCCCTGATTGGACTCGCCCTCGCTGTGGCCGCGGTCGTGATCGGAGTGAACGCAATCCTCAACAGCAGCAGTGGCTGAGTTCTCCTTCGACGTCGTCTCCGAGTTCGACTCTGCCGAGCTGACCAACGCACTCGACCAGGCCCGTCGAGAGGTCGGCACGCGCTACGACTTCAAGGACACGGCGACGGTCTACGACCACCAGGACGGCAAAATCTTGATCGAGTCGGCCAGCGAGGAAAGGGCGAAGGCCGCCCTCCAGGTCCTCCGGGAGAAGGGCGCCCGGCGGCAGCTTTCACCCAAGCTCTTCAAGGCCGGCGACCCGAAAACAGTGGGCAAGGGTCGGGGCCAGATCGAGATTCAGCTCAACGCCGGCATCACCGACGACATCGCGCGGGACCTGCGCAAGCGGATCCAGGCCGTCACCCCCAAGGTGCAGGTGCGCATCCAGGGCGACCAGCTTCGAGTCGTCAGCAAGGACAAGGACACGCTGCAAATCGTGATCAAAGCGCTTCGCGAAGCCGAGGACATCCCGGTCCCTCTTCAGTTCACGAACTACAGATAACCAGCTCCTCCCCTGCCTCATAGTCACCATGTGGTAGTCATCCCGGCCATCGACATCCTCGGCGGTCGTTGCGTGCGGCTGGTGCGTGGCGACTTCGAGAACCCGAAGGTGTACTCCGACGAACCTGCCGAGGTCGCGGCCGAGTTTGCGAACGCTGGAGCAGAGCGCATCCACGTGGTCGACCTCGACGCCGCGCGTGGTCAGGGAGGCGACAACAAGGTCCTGATCCAGTCGATCCTGCGGGACCTGGACATCAAATTCCAGGTCGCCGGTGGAATCCGAACCGCCGAGACTGTTGATGCGTGGCTGGGCGCCGGCGCCCACGCAGTGGTCATGGGCACCGCCGCCGTGCGCGACCCGCGCCTCCTCGAGCGATGTACGCGCCGGCATCCCGGGCAGGTGCTGGCCGCGCTCGATGTGCGCAACGACAAGGCTGCGGTGAGCGGCTGGACCGAGACGGAGCCGGTCGTGATCGGATCGCTGCTCGGCAGATGGGACAGCCTGCCGCTTGCCGGCGTGGTCCTGACCTCCATCGACAAGGACGGCACTCTTGGGGGTCCCGATCTCAAGACGCTGGCCCGGGCACGGGCGATGACCAGCCTGATGCTGCAGTACTCAGGCGGTGTCACCTCGCTCGACGACATAGCGAAGGTGGCCGCCGCCGGGGCGCAGGCCGTGATCCTCGGCAAGGCTCTCTACGAGGGGCGCATCACCCTGGAGCAGGCGCTCGCGACGTGAAGCGGTTCGGAGTCGTGCTGCTGGCGGCGCTGGTCGCCGTCGCCTGCGCCGGGCGCGATACGCCGGACGACCAGGCGCTCCACCAGGACGTCGTCAACGCCGCCAATGGCGCCGAGGTGACTTTCGACGCCGTTCTGTTGAACGAACCAGTGGAAGCGGGAGGGCACGAAAGATTCGAGGTCAAGGCACCGACCGGCGAGATGCTGGAGGTCGATCACAACACCACTCTTGCGGCGGCCGTGCCGGCCCACGCCGGCGACCACGTCGTGATTCACGGCCAGCTCTATATCGATCCGGGGCCGCGGTACGGGGTTCACTGCACCCACGCTCACACCTCGAGCGGCTGCCCCAGCCCGGGCTGGATCATGCTCGGCGACAACTACTACGAGTGAAGTGAACTTTCAGGTTTTGGGCTTTCGCGCGACCATCCATGTGGTGGCCTGAGCGACCGGCCGGACCACTATCTCGTCGATGTCCACGTGGGGAGGCCGCGTCACCGCAAAGATCACGCAGTCGGCGATGTCGTCCGCAGACAGTGGCTTCAACCCCTCGTACACGGCCTTTGCGGCCTTCCGATCGCCATGGAATCTCACGAGGCTGAACTCGGTCTCCACGAGTCCCGGGTCGATCTCCGTGACCCGAATCGGCTCTCCGTTCAACTCGAGGCGAAGTGTGCGCGTGATCGCTCGCACCGCGTGCTTTGCCGCCGTGTAGCCCGCGCCGCCTTTGTAGGTCTCGAAGCCCGCGACTGATCCGATGGTGACCACGTGTCCGTGTTTTGCCTTGCGAAGAAGCGGGAGGCAAGCGCGCGTCATCCACATCAGACCGAGCACGTTGACCTTCCACATTCCGATCCACTCGTCGTCCACGGCCTTTTCGATTGGCGCCAATCCGAGCGCGCCGCCTGCGTTGTTGACCAGCACGTCGATGCGGCCGAACTTTGCCGACACCTCACGCACGAATGCATCGATGCTCTTCTTGTCGGTGACGTCGAGCGCCATCGCCACGCCTTCCTCGCCCGCAACGCGCTTGAGACGGTCGACCCGGCGCGCTCCGACGACGATCTGGAAGCCGCGGCGCCCAAGCGCCACCGCAGTCGCAGCGCCGATGCCCGACGAAGCGCCTGTGATGACCGCGACCGGTGTGGATTTGCGCAGGTCTCCCGACCCCCATAAGAAACGGCGACAGAGGTGCCGTCAAAGCGTAACCTAGGGAAAATGCTGGAGGTCCTCGTGGCGTTCGTGGTCGGCCTCCTGCTGCTGGCCGGAGTCCTTGTGATGCTCGGCCCGAATCTCGCCGGTGCGATCCGGCGCCTGAGCTCGATGCGCCCCACCCGCGTCCCATCGGTTTTTCAGAACCGGCAGCCTGAGGTCGCGACGCCTGGCCTGAATCCCAAGACCCAGCGCGTTGTCGTGGCCGCCGCTCGTCTTTCGAACTGGCTGCGCGCGCACGGTCACGATGATCTGTCGCGCGAGCTTCGCGGTGCCGCTGCCCGGATGACCAGCAACGAGCCGGTCGCCCTCTACGCCCTGCAGTCGGTGATCCGAAAGGTGCGCGGGCTCGAAGTCGAAGAGAGCTCCGAGCAGCGGTTGAAGGCGCTCTCGACGGAGCTCCGGACCGCAGTCCAGGACCGCTTCGAGCAGCTCGAGCTGCTGCCTTTCAAGCGACCGTAGAGGGCACGGACGGCTCCGGCCGGGCCTTCAGATAGGTTCGCGCCCGAAGCTTTCGGGACTCATCGCCGCCGGCAGAACTTGATCTGACGGGGCCGTGAGGCAGAACTCGGGTGGCGGTCCCAGGACCATCATCCTGCGCCACAGCGTGAGCTCAGCCCGATCCGTCCACGGCTTGAGCCGCTCGTAGAGCTCCGAATAGGTCATGCCGGCCGGCTTGGAGAACCGGATCTCGAATCCGGGTTCGGTCGGCGCGCGACCGGAGACGAGCGCCAGCAGCTTGCCCGCCCCGTCCGCTGACATGTGCGCCACCGCGCTGTGGTCCGCTGACCTCGCGCTGTTGACTGCCGCCTCGTTCAGCGAATCGAGGGCCGCCGAGGTTTCGACGAGATACCAATCCGCGTAGCGTCCGCCGACGCGATAGGTGCTGGAGCCGATGAACCCGGACGGCGGCGCCCCGGCCAGCGAAGCGTGGAACCGGCGTAGAGCCGCCTCATAAGCCGTCGTTTCGACTCCGGGCGCGGGCAGATGAAAGAAGACATACGCCAGCAACTATTTGGCTTTGGGACCCTTGCCCGACTCCACATAATTTTTCAAGGCGTCCATGTTCTTCCGAATGCCGGCCGAGTACTGACCGGCCAGCAATCCGACCGCGAAACGCAGAAGGCCGCCCAGCTCATAGTCCATCTCGTATACGACGTGCGTCAGGCCGTCTTTGGTTTCCGAATAGCTGTAAGACCACGTGCCCTTCAGCGGGCCGCGAATGAACTTGCCGGCGCAGCGCTTTGGCTTCAAATAAATCGTCTGCTCCACCTCGAGCGTCTCTTTCAAGCCGCCCGGAAGATCGAGGTGGTATCGGTACCGCGTGCCCTTGCCGGGAGGCCCGTCGTCAAGCTTCTCGATTTTCGCCACGTTCGAAGACCATTTCGGAGCGTGCACCGCGTCCTCCTGCACGACCGCCCAGACCCGTGAGGCGGGGGCCTTGATGTCAACCGTCTCGCGCATCTTGGTCACCCTGCGATGATCCCACCAAGTGGCAGACGTCGTACCCCAGCGGATGCTCGGCGCTCTGCGACATCGAAACTTCCGGCTTTTTCTGACTGGCCAGGTCATCTCCACGGTCGGGACCTGGATGCAGAGCGTCGCGATGCCGTGGCTTGCCCTGCAGCTGACTCACAGCGGTCTTCTCGTCGGACTGGTGCTGGCCGCACAGTTCCTGCCGGTCCTTGTGGGTGGACCGCTCGGTGGAGTGGTCGCCGACCGCTTTCGCAAGCGAAGCGTCCTGGTCGCGACGCAGGCGCTGTTCATGGTCCCGTCATTCGCACTCTTTACGGTCAGCGCGACAGGGCACGCACAGTACTGGATGGTCATCGTCGCCGCATTCGCCACCGGCACCATCAATCTGTTCGACGTTCCAGCACGCCAGGCGTTCGTCATCGAGATGGTCGGCCGCCACGACCTGATGAACGCAATCGCGCTCAACTCATCCGTCTTCAACGCCTCAGCCGTGATCGGACCGGCGATCGCGGGCCT
>DATHDR010000077.1:0-8938 GCA_035318965.1 Verrucomicrobiia bacterium
GAAGACGTCGACCACCGTGCACCCGTTCGATCCGACCGCCACATGGTGCGGTACGTCACTCGGAATCGCGTATGTGTCGCCGGGGTGAAGGTCGCTCTTCTCGTCCCCGATCCACATCGTCATGCTGCCGGCGATGACGAAGCCGAGCTGCTCGTTTTCGTGATGGTGCTCGGGCATCGCAATGTTGGGTTCCAGGTCGACAACCGCCATCGTCATGCGTTCGCCTTCAACTGCACGGGCCGTGATGCCCTCGCGCAGCGCATGAGGCCGGATATCTCGCAGCGACTCAAACGTCTTGACTTTTGAGCTCATTCGATCACCCGGTCGATGATCGTCGCGGTGCCGAGCCCGCCGCCGCAGCACATCGTCTCGAGCCCGTAGCGAAGGTCGCGGCGCTCGAGCTCGTACAGGAGGCGGTTCATGAGGATCGCGCCCGAGGCGCCGAGCGGATGGCCGACGGCGATCGCGCCGCCGTTGACGTTGGTCTTGTCCATGTCCGCCCCTGTCTCCTTCTGCCACGCGAGCACGACCGACGCGAATGCCTCGTTGACCTCGAAGAGGTCGATGCTTTTAAGGTCGAGACCGGCGCGCTTCAGCACGGCGGCGGTTCCAGGGATCGGACCCTCGAGCATCAAGACCGGGTCTGTGCCCACGACCGCTTGAGCCCTGATGCGCGCCCGCGGCTTGAGACCGAGCTGCTTTGCCTTCTCGAGCGACATGAGCAGCACCGCGGCGGCGCCGTCAGAGATCTGGCTCGAGTTGCCGGCTGTGATGGAGTGCTCCGGGTTGAAGGCGGGCTGCAGCGCGGCGGTCGCCGCGTAGCTGGCAGTCGGGCGGATGCCCTCGTCCTTTGTGAACAGGTCGTGCTGTCCGTTGCCGTTGAGCGAGACCTCGATCGGGAGAAGCTGCGACTTGAACCGGCCCTGCTCTGTCGCCTGCTGCGCCAGCTGGTGGCTGCGCACGCCGAACTCGTCCATCTGCTGGCGTGAGATTCCGTATTTGCGGGCAATGAGCTCGGCCGAAATTCCTTGTGGGACGAGGTCATACAGCTCCATCAGCTCGGGAGGAAATGGAGTGCCTGGTGATACTGCGTTGGAGCCCATCGGCACGCGACTCATCGATTCAACACCGCCGGCGATGGTGATGTCGCACACACCGGACTGGATGAGGTTGGCTGCGAAATGAATCGCCTGCTGGCTCGAGCCGCACTGCCGGTCAACCGTCGTGCCCGGCGTGGTGACTGGAAATCCCGCGGTGAGCCACGCGCTGCGCGCGATGTTGAGACTCTGCTCGCCGACCTGGGTCACGCAACCGAACACCACATCTTCGACCTGCTCCGGCGCGATCCCTGACCGCTTGATGATTTCCTGCAGCACGAGCGAGCCGAGGACGACGGGATGAATGTCCTTGAGTTTTCCGTTGCGGCGGCCTATCGGCGTGCGAACGGCCTCGACGATCACGGCTTCGCGCATTTGTCAGGTCTCCTTTGCGTTGACGGTGCGACCCATTCTAGGAGCCTCCCACTAATCGTCATCGCGAGCACTGTCAAGCCCACAAAGATTTGCCTGGCAGCCCAATTTTTTTCTGAGTTGACTCATTCCATAACCGCCTGATAACTTTCGCGACGCCCCAAGCGGCTGAGTACGGTAAACCTGAGGATACCGAACGTCGAGTAGGTGGAAGGTCCGGGGCAACCCGGGATGGAAACCGAAAAACGCATAGGGGACTTCAGGGTACACAGGAAGGTCGCTTGGGGCATGTGTTTTCCACAACCCCTCCACAGCCCCGTTTTCAGTTCAAAAAGCCCTTCTGCGAGGCTTTGACGCAGGCTTTCTCCACAGCCTCGGCGTCGAATTTCCCACCCCGCCTCCCAAGCTTTCTGACGCCCTCCGCGAGGCGTGATAGGGGCATCGGATCCTCGTAACGAAGCCACCTGTAAGCGATGTGTCGCGACCACTCCCGCCCCTCGTCCAGGTAGAGCTTCCGGTGGGCTTCGACGACTATCTTCTCGACCTCAGCCAGCAGGCCGCTCGTGACCAGCAGGTCGAAATCCTGACGGCCCATCCAGGCCAGCAGGCGCGACAATCGAGCGCCGCCCTCTACTAAATTGTGCCCTGCGCGCGCCCGGCGCCCGCGCTTTCCGGTGAAACGGGGCTTGCGACGGTTGGGATGTCCATGACGCTCGCGCGCAGCGTGCAGATGAACGGAAGGTTGCGATACAGCTCGCGATAGTCGAGCCCGTAACCCACCACGTAGTCGTTGGGGATTTGAAAACCCACGTAGCGGATCGGCACCTTGACCAACCGACGCAGCGGCCGGTCGAGCAGCGTGACCACCTCGATCGAGGCCGGCTCGCGAGCGCGAAGCTCGGACAGAACGTAATCCAGCGTGAGCCCTGTGTTCACGATGTCCTCGACCAGAAGGACGTGACGACCCGCGATCGGGTAGTCGATGTCGCGCGCGATCCGGACGCGGTCATGCGGCTGCGCGCCTGCATACCGCTTGAGGTCGAGGTAGTCGATGACAAAGGGCACCTTGATCCCTCGCGCAAGGTCGGCAAGGAAAAACGTCACCCCCTTCAACACTCCGACGACGACCAGCGACTGCCCGCGATAGTCGCGCGAGATCTTGCGCGCCAGAGCCCTCACCCGAGTTTCGAGCTCCACCGGCGAAATGAGGATGTCGCCGATGTCCTGCTTGCGCAGGTTCTGCACCTCGACGGCGCCGTAACCCGCCTTGGCCAGAAGCTGCTGGTAGTCCTTGCGATAGAGCAGGCGCACGTTGAGCTCCGGGTACAGCTCTCGCAACAGCCGCAGCTTGCGGTTCTTGGGCGTGACGAGCGACTGCTTCATCGTCGTCAGCTCGATGTACAGGTCGTGCTCGGGTAGGTAGAAGTCGGGCGTGAACATCTCCGACACGCGGGTGCCTTCCCAGCCGATCGGAAAAGAGACCGGCTCGTAGACCCACCGGATTCGGTAGTAGTCGAGAAAGCGCGCGAATTCCTGCTCGGAGGGGTGGGCGAACTCGACGCGTGCATGCGCCGGGCCTGTGCGTCTGACCAGGCGCGAGCGCTGCCGGACGGGGCGGCGCCATTTTTGCGGGACGGAGTTCGGGGCGGACGACGCCAATGAGACGACGGGATTGTACTCTCGAAGTCAGATTCGGATGGATACACCTGCCCAGCGGATGGTGGCCGAGCAGCTTGTCCCCCACGGCGTCACCGACGCGCGCGTGCTCAAGGTGATGTCGGAGATTCCGCGCGAGGAGTTCGTCTTACCGAAGCTCAGGCGTCACGCTTACGAGGACCGCGCGCTCGCGATCGAATGCGGGCAGACGATCTCGCAGCCGCTGGTGGTCGCGTTGATGACCCAGGCCGTCGCACCGAAACCGGACGATGTCGCTCTCGAGGTTGGCGCCGGCTCGGGGTACCAGGCCGCGGTGCTGAGCCGGCTGTGTCGCAAGGTCATCACAGTGGAGCGCGAGCCGGCGCTCGCCGAGCATGCGGCGGCGACATTGCGCCGGCTGGGTTTCGCCAATGTCGAGGTCGCGGTTGGGGATGGCAGTCTGGGCTGGCCGGCGGAAGCCCCTTACGAGGTCATCGTGGTCGCAGCCGCCGCGCTCGAAGTGCCGCCGGCGCTCATCGAGCAGCTCGCCGACGGAGGCCGGATGGTCATCCCGGTCGCCGTGTCACCCGGCGAGCCGCAGGACTTGCGTCTTTATAAGAAGCAGGACGGAGAGGTCACCTTCCGGTCGCTCTTCCCAGTCCTGTTCGTGCCGCTCCTGGCGGGTTAAGGGCTGGGCGTCGTCCGCGGACTGGGCGAGGGGAAAGTCGGTGTGGTCCCTGTCAGCTGCTGTAGCTGCTGCAGCAGCTTGCCGACAGTAGCCATCTCGTTGGCGAACGTGGTGAGGTCGCCGGCCTTGAGCGCGGCGTAGGCCGCGGCATAGTGCTGGTTGGCCTGCGTGACCAGGTCCGCTATCTGAGCGACCTGGGCGGGTGTCAGGGTCGTCGGTGGGGGCGTCGTCGTCGGCGGCGGTGCTGTCGCGGTCCCGACCAGCAGGTCGATCGCCTGCTGCAAGGTATCGGTGTACACGACCTTCGACTGGTCGGCCAGGATGACCTTCTTCAGCTCAGGAAGGCCAGAGGCCGAGGTGGCCTTGAGGTAGATCGGCTCGAAATACAGGAACGAGTTGCCGATCGGGACGACCAGCAGGTTGCCTTGCTGGACCTGGGAGCCGGTGCCGTGGAAAAGAGTGAAGTCGCGCGAGATGGCGGGCTCCTGGTTGATGAGGTTGGCGACCTGCTGTGGGCCGAGGATGACCTTGTCCTTGGGCAGCACGTAGGAGACGTACTCGCCGTAGTGAGCGCCATCGCTGCGCGCCGCCATCCACGAGACCATGTTGTTTTTGCCGCGCGGGGTGAACGGCATGATCAGCAAGAACTCCGGGTTCTGCTCGCCCGGGAGCCGGAAGAGGACGTAGTAGGGCTGCACAGGCAGCGACGCGCTGCCGGGTGAAGTCTGGGCGGTCGGTATGTCCCAGACGTCCTCGCGGGCGAAGAAAACCTTGGGGTCGGTGATGTGATACGTGGCGTAGATTCCGATCTGCACGTTGAACAGGTCGACCGGCACGCGCAGGTGTGCGCGCAGCCCCGCCGGCATCGCGTCGATCGGCTTGAAGAGCGACGGGAAGGTCGCCACGTAGGCCTTGATCAGAGGGTCTTTCGGGTCGAGGATGTAGAAGTCGACGGTGCCCTCGTACGCGTCGATGACCACCTTCACCGAGTTGCGGATGTAGTTGATGTCGTTGACGCCCTGGAAAGTGGCGGACTGCGAGTAGGGGTACGTCGAACCGGTCGTGTAGCCGTCGAGGATCCAGTACACCTTGCCGTCGACCACGACCACATAGGGGTCGCGGTCAAAGCTTAGAAACGGCGCGAGCTCATTGACCCGGTCGACGATGTTCCTGCGGTAGAGCATCTGTGTCTGGTCGGTGATCTGAGGCGAGACCAGCAGGTTGAAATCGCCGAGCTTGAGCGACCACAGGGCCCGGTTGGCCCCGCCCATCAGCACGCCATGAGTGCCCTTGTAGGTGGTGAACACGTCCTGACTTCCCTGGGGGTAGTCGAGCTCCTTCGTGTTCGAGGGGGCCAGGACCGGGTTGGCCGTCAACTCTCCGAAGTAGATGGCCGGATCCGTGATCGTGAGCGGGCCCGTCGGCGGGATGTCTTGAACCACATAGTCCGGCAGCCCTTCAGCGGCGATCGCGTTGACCGGGCTGGCGGAGAGGCCGTAGCCATGCGTGTACTGCAGGTGCTGGTTGACCCAGTTCTGAGCGGCCTGCGGCAGCCTGGAGGTGTCGAGCTCACGCGCGCTGATCTCGATCTGCCTGTACTGTCCTCCGATCGTGTAGCGGTCGATGTCGATGTCGTTGAAGGAGTAGTAGGTGCGGATGGTCTGCAGCTGCTCATAGACGGCCTGCAGCTGCGTGTAGTCCCAGAGGCGAAGGTTGTCGACAGTCACCTGGTCGTTCTGCACGTCCTTGAGCGTCAGCGGCTGGTCGCCGGAGAAGTTGCTCACCGTCACGCCGGAAAGGCCATATGCGGCACGCGTGCCGGCGATCTCGCGCTCGATGTACGGAAGCTCGTACGACTGTGCGCTCGGGGTGACGAAAAAGCTCTGCACGATGCCGGGATAGATCTGACCGATCACGAGCATGGCGACCCACACGCCCACTGCCGCAAAGGGCAGCCACAGCCGCCTGAGCCACGCATTCACGACCAGCGCGCCGGCGAGCACGATTCCGGCGCCCGCCTGGAATGAATAAAGCGGCAGCCTCGCATTGACGTCGGTGTAGGCCGCTCCCCACACGATGGAGCTGTTGTGCGCGTACATCAGGTCGTAGCGGCCCAGCCAGGTCCACGCGGCCAAAGTCACGGCGAAGGCTCCGAGCAGGATGGAGAGGTGGGCGACGGCCCGCGGGTTGAGATTGAGGTCGAACGTGTCTCCTCGCCATGCATACAGCGCACCGATCAGGAGCACGGCCATGAAGTCGAGGCCGAGCGCCCAGTTGGCCACTGCATGGAGGAACGGGAGCGTGAGCAGATAGAAGGAGACGTCCTGGCCAAGGACCGGGTCCGTGACCCCGGTGGGCGTTGCGTGCTGGAACAGAGCAAGCGTCGACCACTGGGTGCCGGCCCCGCCCGACAGCACAAGAGCGATCAGGCCGGCGCCCAGCAGGCCGAAGACCCCGGCCGCGCTGCGAATGCTGGAGCGTCTGATCCCCACCGCGCGCAGGCTGGACCCGGAGCGCAATCGCAGGGCGATCACCATGTTCACGGCCAGGTAGATGAAGGCGAGCAGGAGGCTGCCGAAGAAAAGCCACGCCTGCAGCGTCAGCCTCGTGGTGAAGATGGACCTGAATCCAAGCGCGTCGTACCACTGCAGCTCCGTGATCAGCCAGACGATCGGACTGGCGAAGATGAAGATGAGGACGGCAAGGCCGAACAGGGCAGCTCCGACCCAGAAGCGGCGTGGCGGCCGGGGGATGCGGATCTCCCTACCGCCCTCAAAAGGACCGCCGCGCTCGAAAGGATCGAACGGACGGTAGCGCCGGGTCATGTGCCTGGAACTTTAGACGGAAGCGAGAGCGCGGTCGTCGGCGCTGAAGTCGGGGTCGGGATTTGGTGGCGGATTGGCGAGGTGCCAGCGCACCGAGGT
The DNA here is from genome assembly GCA_035318965.1 of Verrucomicrobiia bacterium. Lineage (GTDB taxonomy): Bacteria > Chloroflexota > Dormibacteria > Dormibacterales > Dormibacteraceae > Palsa-870. The sequence goes on from DATHDR010000077.1 coordinate 6,717, forward strand.
GCCCAACGATTCGGCAGGGTCGGAGGTCGTCCAGCCAAGCGTCGAGCGTGCCTTTTGCGCGCTGGCAACGATGTGCTGGCTCATGTTGCCGGTGGGCTTGAGATCTTCGGGAAGCAGATCGTCGGACACACGCACGAGCTCGGCAGTTGAGCCGGCGGCGTCGAGGATCATGCGCGACCACATGCGCATCGAATACGTCCTGTCTTCGCAAAGGTTGAAAACGTGGCCCGCGGCATCCGGAGACTCGAGCACCAGGTGCACTCCGCGCGCGACATCTCTTACGTATGCGCGGCACGCGAGCCACGTGCCTGCTCCGAACGGGATGCGCGCTCGCCCGGCGCGCAAGCGCCGCAGGATGAAATCTTCCCTCAGCTGGTAGTCGTGCTCGCCGTAGACCATGGGCAAGCGCACCGACGTCGCGCCGCGCGCGAGGTACAGGTCCTCGACGTCGAGCTTGTCGTAGTGCTCCATGCCTGGCATGAGGCCGCGATACGGGTAGCGGGTGGGGCGCACCGCGGAGTCCTCGTCCAGCGGTACAGGATCCGTTTCGAGATCCTGGTTGAGAGCTCCAAACGCCCGGTACACGTCGATGCTCGAGATGACCACCAGACGCAGACCGGCGGGCAGCGTGTCGAGCACGATCTCCGAGTCTGCTTGCGTCAGCGCGCGGCAGTCCACGGCCGCATCGGGACCGAATGCAGCGAGCTCCCCGCGATGTGCCCCGAGCTCCATGCGGTCGGTGTGCAGATGCTGCACAGGCGGCATGTCATCGGGCTCGAGGTTGCCGCGATGGACGACCAGCATCTCGTGGCCGGCGGCCCCGAGCTCCTCGACGATGGCGCGCCCGATAAATCGAGTCCCGCCGAGGACGACGACTCTCAAGCCGGCGTTTTTACGGCGGCTGTAGCTGCGTGCGGGTTCTTCTCGACGATCAGGTCGATCAGGCCCCACTTCTTGGCCTCTTCGGGGTTCATGAAGAAGTCGCGCTCCATCGCACGCTCGACGTCCTCGAGAGGCCGGCCGGTGTGCTTGGTATAGATCCGCGCCATCGCCTCGCGCTGCCGGAGGATCTCCTGCGCGTGGAGCTGGATATCGGTCGCCTGGCCCTGGATGCCCTGGCTGAAGGGCTGGTGGATGAGGATCTGGGCGTGGGGCAGGGACATTCGCATGCCGGGATCGCCTCCCGCGAGCAGGATGGACGCGCCGCTCGCAGCGAGCCCGGTGCACAGCGTTCCCACCTTCGGGGCCACGTACTGCATGGCGTCGTACACGGACAGCGCCGCGGTCAGCGACCCGCCGGGGCTGTTGATGTAGAGCTGGATGTCGCGGTCCGGCGACTCGCTCTCGAGGAACAGCAGCTGAGCGGTGACGATGCTTGCGAGGTCATCGTCGATCACGCCCCGAACGAAGATGATGCCGTCCCTCAGCAGGCGCGAGTAGATGTCATAGGCGCGCTCGCCGCGGCCGTCGTTGGTGATCACGGTTGGGATGAGGTTCATGGCTTAACTCCTTGTGTCGAAGCCGATTCGGGGTTTCGGTCTGGGCGGCGGCGGATTGGCCATCGCCAGGTACGCGCTGAAGTCGGCGACGCTGCGCAGCGCTTCTAAAGGCAGCGAGGCGGTGGCGAGTCGAAGCTTCGCCGGCGGATCTTCTGGCCAGGCAGGTCGATCCGGATCCGCTCCCAAAATACGTGCGAGGTCGGCGTAGATGTCGGCGGGACGGGCGCCGAGCGCGTGAGCGACCGCGAGCAGCCGCTCGGTCGAGACCTCCTTGCGGCCGCGCTCGACCTCTGAGAGGTGGGCGGGTGAGAGGCCGGCCTCCCCGGCGACCTCGGTCAGCGTGCGGCGCGAAGCCTCGCGGCGCTGCCGCAGGATCGCGCCAAGTGCGCTCCTGACCAGCCGAGCTGATTCGCTGTAAGCGAAAGTCATTCTTTCACGGCTAAGCATACGCCCCGATCAAGCGCGCTTGAAGGTAGGTCCGGGCGGCGCGGGGACCGCCTCCCGCTCGGCATCACTTCTGGCCCGCCGGCGGCGCAGCTCGAGCTCCAGGCTCTCTTCACCCCGCGCCATCGCCCAGCGATGGTTGGCCGCGAAAATGGGTCTGAAGACAGGCGTCCCGAGCTGCAGCAGCCGCTTGGTGACGGCGATTCGCCAGTCGTAGGTGACGTCGACGAAGTCGCCATCCTGCTTGATGGTCCACACCCCGGTGCCGACGAAGTCGCC
>DATHDR010000078.1:0-2945 GCA_035318965.1 Verrucomicrobiia bacterium
CATCGCCCGCAAAGCGGGCGTTATTTCGGGCGCGAATGCGGCGGCAAGAGTTTTCGAGCTCGTGAGCCCGCCGTGCGACTACCACCCGTTTGTCGCGGATGGCGCCCCGGTAAAGGACGGCGACCAGGTGGCGAAGGTCACCGGCCCGCTGGCCTCAATCCTGACCGCTGAGCGCACAGCGCTCAACTTCATGCAGCGCCTCTCAGGCATCGCGACGGCGACGCGGCGTTATGCGGACGCGCTGGCCGCGTTTCCGAAAGTCACGCTTCTGGACACCCGCAAGACGACTCCGGGGCTGCGCTTTCTCGAGCGCGCGGCGGTGCGAGCCGGCGGCGGGCACAACCACCGCGACGGCCTCTGGGACGCGATCCTCATCAAGGACAACCACATCGCAGCCGCGGGAGGCGTGAGCGCGGCGATGGAGCGGGCACGGCGCATCCGGATGCCGGTCGAGGTCGAGGTCGACACGCTCGAGCAGCTGCAGGAAGCGCTTGATTCCGGAGCCGAAACGATCCTCCTCGACAACATGTCGCCGGAGCTCCTGCGTCGCAGCGTGGAAATCACGGCAGGTCGAGCGAGGTTGGAAGCGTCCGGCGGGATGACGCTCGAAGGTGCGGTGGCCGCGGCGAAAGCCGGCGTGGACCGCATCTCTGTAGGTGCGCTGACGCATTCCGCGCCGGCGCTCGACGTGAGCCTGGAGGTCACCAAGACATGGCGGTAGAACAGATCGACCTCGCAACTGATGCAGCCGAGTACTCGCGCCGCACCCTGCCGCGTGACATCGCGAGCATGAGCGCGAAGATCCGCGAGCTCGCGCGCACGCGCAAAGCGGTCATCCTCGCGCACAACTACCAGGTGCCCGAGGTCCAGGACGTCGCGGATTATGTCGGTGACTCGCTAGGCCTTTCACGCCAGGCCGCCGCAACGGACGCCGACGTGATCGTGTTCTGCGGTGTGCACTTCATGGCTGAGACGGCGGCCATCCTGAGCCCGAGCAAGCGTGTGCTCATTCCAGACCTGGCGGCCGGCTGCTCGCTGGCCGACACGATCAACGCCACGCAGCTCGCGGCCTGGAAGGCGGAACACCCAGGCGCGATCGTCGTGTCGTACGTGAACACCACCGCCGAGGTGAAGGCGCTGAGCGACTACTGCTGCACATCGGGCAATGCCGAGCGCGTGATCCGCGCCATCCCTGAAGACAAAGAGATCCTCTTTTTGCCCGACATGTTTCTCGGCACTTACCTCGAAAAGGTGACGGGCCGCACGATGCACGTCTGGCCGGGCGAGTGTCACGTCCACGCCGGCATCAGGCCGGTTGACATCGACCGCGCTCGCCGCGAGCACGGAGACGCAGACCTGCTCGTCCACCCGGAGTGCGGCTGCGCCAGTCAGTGCATGTACTTCAAGGCGAACGGCGACATCGACGCCGACCGCACCCACATCCTCAGCACCGAAGGCATGGTCAAGCACGCGCAGCAATACCCGACCCGCAGCTTTGTCGTCGCGACCGAGCTCGGCATCATGCACCGGCTGTCGAAGGAAGCGCCGCAGGGCCGGTTCTACGCCGCGAGCGAGCGCGCGATCTGCCGCTACATGAAGAAGATCACGCTCGAGAAGCTGCTGACCTCGCTGCGTGACGACGTGTTCGAAGTAACGGTGCCCAAAGAAATCGCCGACCAGGCACGAGGAGCGATTCTGCGGATGGTTGAGCTGTGATCGGATCCCACCACCCGGCGCTGCGCGCCGACCTCCCCGGCGAGCGGGGAGGTGAGATCCGGACTGATCTCCTTGTCATCGGCGACGGGCTTGCCGGGTCGGCTGCCGCGCTCGAAGCGGCGCGCCTCGGCGCGTCGGTGGCGCTGGTTTCCGCGGCGCACGGTTCTTCCGACCGCGCGCAGGGCGGAATCGCCGCGGCGACGCTGCCCGAGGACTCGCCTCGACTGCATGCCCTGGACACGCTGGCGGCGGGGGGCGACCTCTGCGACCCGAGCGCTGTTGCCATGCTGACTTCAGCGGGGCCGGGCACGGTTCGCTGGCTTGAGTCTCTTGGCGTCCGGTTCGACGGCGGCAGCGCACGCGAGGCCGCGCACTCGCTCCCGCGCGTCCTTCACCTCGGCGGCGACCAGAGCGGCAGCACGCTGATGGGCTTCATGCGGACGGCGATCGAGCACGAGCCGAGGATCACGCGATATCGCGCGCGCCTCGATTCGCTGATCGGTGACGGCTCGTGCGCGGGCGCTGCGTTTTCCGGCGGCCTCACCGTCGTCGCGGCCGCCACCCTACTCGCGACCGGCGGTACGCCGGACTCTATGGACGAACGACCAACAGCCGCATCAGCAACGGCAAAGGGATTCTCGAAGCCGCTCGCGCCGGAGCGCGCGTCGCCGACCTGGAGTTCGTCCAGTTTCACCCGACGGTGTTCGACGGCCCGGAGTCTTTCTTGATCACCGAAGCGCTGCGTGGCGCCGGGGCGATCCTGGTCGACGAGCACGGCGAGCGTTTTGTCGACGAGCTGCTCCCCCGCGACCGGGTCGCTCGAGCGGTAGCCGCACATCAAGGTCGGGCTTTCCTCTCGGCCGTCCAACTCGACCCCGACGTGCTGCGCCGCAGCTTCCCCAACTTCATCCGCAACTGCCGCCGAGTGGGGATCGACCCGCTCCGCCAGCCGGTGACTATCGCGCCCGCGGCGCACTACACGATGGGCGGCATCGTGACCGACCTCGACGGCCGGTCTTCGCTCGCTGGACTGTTGGCGGCTGGGGAGTGCGCCCGCACAGGCGTGCATGGCTCCAACCGCCTCGCCAGCAACTCCCTTCTCGAGGCAGCCGCTTTTGGGCGTCGAGCCGCTGCCGCAGCCATGAACGCGCCCCAATCCAAGAACACCGGCCAGCAACCTTCGAGGGCGTGGCGGCGAGGCGACCTAACGGTCGCGGCGATCGGTGCAA
>DATHDR010000079.1:0-2107 GCA_035318965.1 Verrucomicrobiia bacterium
GAGGCGACGGTCATCTGGCCGGTCTCGCGGATACCCTGAGTAGTGCTGTTGTTGGCGTCGCTGATCTTGACCGCCTTGGACCATGTGCGGCCCTCATCGTCGGAGTGCGCCGTGTAGATCTTCACGTTGCCGTTGCCGGCGCAGTTGTTGCAGAAAACCGCCCAGTCCAGGTAGACGCGGCCGAAGTGCGGGCTGCCGGAAACTTTGTCGACTGCGAGCCATTCGTGGTCGACGAAGTTGGCGTTGCTATCAGTCGTCGTGGCGACGACTGGGTTCGACCAGGTCTGCGCGTCGTCATAGGTCCGCGAAACGGTGCCGAGCTCGCCGCCAAACTCTGGGAAAGGATCCGCAAGAGAGGCGTAGTAGATGACGACGCCGCAGCCGTAGCTGAACGAGCCGCTCGCGCAGCGACGAGGACCGAAGTCCAGGCTTGGGTCGCCACCCGAGGTCTTGCCGATAGCGTTGAACCCGGGGAGGTAGGCGCCGGTCCACGTGGCGCCGTCGTTGGTGGAGCGGTAATACCCGCTTGTCGATACGCCAGGCTTGAAGGGGCACGGCGACGAGAGTGGCGCCGTGGTCCCTGGGCAGAGGGGCTGCCCGATCTCCTCGTTTGCGCCGGCGACGAGAACGCCGCTCATCGGGTTGCGCGTGATGGAGGGCTCGTTTTGCTTGTTTTGCGGAAACAGGAGCCCATGGTCGAGGTCGACAAGGTGGTTGGCGCCGATCGAGGGGGGCCCAGACGCCTGGACGGGCGTCGGCACCAGCAGGGCTCCCAGGACGAGCAGGCCGGCGAGCAAAGCCAGTTTGGACCGCATCTTCCGCAATACCTCCCCACATAAAACCGCGGCGGACGAGCGGGTTCGAGACGGTTGGTCGAACCCGGCGAGCCCTATTAGCTTAAGGAGGTCTTAAGGTCTTCGCGGGCCCGAGTGATTTGATTACCTGTGGTTCCGGGCTGAGGTTTGCGTTCGCGCCGAAAAGCGTCCAGCGTTTACCGGCCAGTCAGCGACGAGGTCGTCTAGATCGATTTGGGACTGGCTATGCTCCTCTCCGGGCGGCGAGTCATCGTCGCAGGGTCTTCAAATAGGTCCATAGGGGAGGCGACATGTCTGAGGCCAGCAAGGAACTTGTCGGTCGGCTATTCGCGGAAGTCTTCAACCAAAGGAATTTCGACGTGTGTCATGAGCTCGTGACCGACGATTACGTCGAGCACGCACTCGCGCCCTTTGGTGACAGCGAACCAGGTCACGTCAATGGACCGCGGCACATACGCGCTGTCGTGGAGTGGTTGGGAGCGCAGTTCCCAGATGGTCGCATGAGTCTAGAAGCCGTCGTTTCCGAAGGCGAGGTGGTCGTTGCACGGGTTCTCACCGAGGGCACTAATCTCGGCAAGCTGAACGGCGTAGTGCCGCCCACCGGCAAGCGCTTCTCAGCCCGCCAAAGTCACTGGTTCAGGGTTGAGAACGGCAAGCTGGCGGAGCACTGGGCGATACGCGACGACCTGACTGTGATGCTGCAGCTCGGTGTGGTGCCGCGCCCCGGACCGCCCGTTTAGATACGACCGGGATTTGGTGGACCCGAGGGGATTCGAACCCCTGACCTCTTGAGTGCGATTCAAGCGCGCTCCCAGCTGCGCCACGGGCCCACATGCTCGCCTGATCGAGCGGAAAGGCCAGTATAGCCGGGCCCTGATTGGGTACCTGTTCCGCGGAACAGGCCCCGTTTGACGGCCGTTCCTATACTCGCCAGATGGCGTTTTTGTTCAAGGGCAAGCGGGTTCCGGAGGGCGTGGATGCGTCACGGATTCCGCCCGGCCAGACCTTAACTGCACCCGATCGCTGGCCTCTCCTGCACTTCGGACCGGTGCCGAAGACGGACATCGCGAAGTGGGACTTCAAGGTGTTCGGCGCGGTCGAGCATGAGCTGACGCTGGATTATGGCGAGCTGCGCGCGCTGCCCTCAAAAGAGGTCGTGGCCGACATCCACTGCGTCACGGGATGGAGCCGACTCGGCGACAGGTGGACCGGGGTGCCCATCCACGAGATCCTGGATCGTGTCAAGCCGAAACCTGAGGCGAAATACGTCAACGCGCACTGCGAGTACGGCT
>DATHDR010000080.1:0-2952 GCA_035318965.1 Verrucomicrobiia bacterium
CACGGGGTAGGGGTGCACCTCGGAGTCGAATCGCTGCCGGAGTTATCGGCGCCGGTCATCGTCGGCGTCGGGTCCGAGCCACGCACCGAGCTTGCGAAAGCCGCCGGGCTTCACGTCGAGCAAGGCATCGTGATCGACGAAGACGGTCGCACGTCCGCGCCTGGCGTTTTCGCGGCCGGCGACGTGACGCGCTTCTGGAGTCGTCTGTATGAGACGTGGATTCGGGTCGAGCACTTTCAGACGGCGCAGCGACAGGGCTTCGCCGTCGGGCGGGCAATGGCCGGCACCGGCGATGTCTATTCGGAGGTGCCGTGGTTCTGGTCCGACCAGTACGAGCTCAACCTGCAGTACGCGGGCGCCGGTCTCGGATGGGACGAGCTGGTGGTCCGAGGCACGCTGGGAAGTCCACCGTTCACGGTGTTCTACCTGGACGCCGGACGGCTTGTCGCAGCGGCCGGGATCAACGACCACCACACTGTCGCCCGCGCCCGCCGCGTGATGGAGGAGCGCGCCAGCGTCACGATGGATCAGCTGGCCGATCCTCGCTTTGATCTCCGGCGAGCGCTTTCCTGAGCTTGGGCGCAAGGCCGGCCACGATCCGCTCGGTCAGCCCCCATACCACGCCTTCCTCGTGCGCCAGGTATCGAAAGCGCCAGGCATCGTCTGACTCGAGCCACGCGCTGTCGTCCAGCAGCCGCTCGAGCGGAATCGCGAGCACGCCATCCAGCTCGTGCTCGTCGTGTACGAATGGCAGCTTTGCGTCGGGCAGGTAGGCGACGAATGGCACGACCGAGAAGTTCGAGACCGAGGCGTAGATCGGATCGCCCGCGCCAAGCGGAGCCAGCCGCCCGGCGGCGACGCCGATCTCCTCTTCGACCTCACGCTGGGCAGCCTCCCAGGCCGACTCTCCGGCCTGAACCCCGCCACCGGGCAGGGCGACCTGGCCAGGATGGTCCCTGAGGTCGGCCCGGCGCCTCACGAAGGGCACCATCCAGCGCCCCCCATAGCGGTAGAGAACGAAGACGACAGCCGCCGGCCGAGCGCCTTTCCTGAACTCGCCCCAGCCGTCGACGGGGGTGAACAGTTGTTCGAGCCGGCTGATGAAATCGCTCAAATGGCCCATTTGCGAACTTGCGCGAGCCAGTAAGCTAGGAAAGGTAGCTGAGCATGATCGATCACACGAGCAGCCGAATCGAGCAGCAGGAGACCGCGCTTCGCCGGCAAAACCGGCGCCGGTATGCCTTCCAGCGCATGCTGGAGGCCACCGACCGGGTCCTCTGGCGCCTCGAGGAGATGAACCGGGATGGCGTCAAGACGGTGCCGGCCCGGGTCCGGGCCGAGCTCCGCGGCGTCGTCGAGACGATGCCCAACCACGTTCGGGAGCCTCTGCGGGACGGCGGCCAGGTGCAGGACACCCTGGACAGCCTTTTCGAGGTTCAGGAGCGGCTCTTCAGGTGGCGGTACCCGGACTGGGAGGACATCGAGCCTGACGGCGACGGTTCCGCCGACTTCGACTACGCGAGCTAGAGGCCGGTCGCGGCGATAAGCGCCAGGTCGGTCGCATACGCGGTCAGAAAGCCGAACAGCAGGCCCCAGGCGAAGCCGGGCGGTGAGTTGAGCTTGCGGCCCAGGTTGAACAGCTCGTTCAGCACGTAGAGCAGGGCGCCGGCCGCCACCGCAAGAAACGCAACCGAGAAGTAGGGAGAGCTCGCCAGGTAGCCGATCCACGTCCCTACAAAAGTAGGGCCACCGCCGATTAGTCCAGCCAGAGCCAAAAAACCCCACGAGGCGGGCTTCGACTCGGTGGTCAGCGGGGCAGCGATTCCGAAACCTTCGGTGATGTTGTGCAGCGCGAACCCGGCCGCAAGCACACCGGTGAACGCGATGGCGCCGACGTGGGCGGATTCGCCGATCGCGAGTCCCTCAGACAGGTTGTGCAGTCCAAGGCCGGTCGCGATCGCAAGCGAAAGTGACCGGGGACTCGGACTGACTGTTCCGTGTCTCAGGTGGCTGAAGATGCTGCGGTTGAAGTAGACAAGCCCCAGCAGGCCCGCTGTGACACCGCCCGCGAAGATCAGCGCCATGGCCGCGAACGAAGAGCTGTTGCCGTGGGCGATGGCAGCCTCGACAGGTTCGCCCGCGTGGCTGAGGATGTCCCAGAGTAGGAAGACCAGGATCCCTGTCGCGAACGCGTTGAGGAAGCCCTGGACAGACTTGGGAAGGCCCCGCAATCGTGCCACCGGCAGGCCCAGGAAAATGGTGCCGCCGGCGATCGCCCCCAGTAAAACAGTCGTCGCTTGGTTCATAGTGAGTTAGTAGGTGGCAAAGATACGATTAGATAAGTCTAATTCGACTCCTCCCTCGGAGGTGGTGTCGCACTACCTGGAAGCCATCTACTACATGTGGTCGGAGGGAGAGCCGCTTCGCAGCGCGCGCCTGGCCGACTGGCTCGGCGTGAGCCGTCCGACGGTCACCGTGGCCGTGCGGCGGATGACCGGCTACGGCATGGTGCGGATGAACCGGCGCAAGGAGATAGAGCTGACGGCCAAGGGACGGCGCATTGCCGAGGCGATTGTGCGTAGGCACCGGATCATGGAGCGGTGGCTCACGGACGGGCTCGGCCTGGATTGGGTCACTGCCGACACGGAGGCCGCACGGCTCGAGCATGCGGTGTCAGAGGTCGTCGAGAAGCGCCTCTACGAGGTGCTCGGGCGGCCGGGAACCTGCCCTCACGGCAACCCGATCCCGGGCTACTCCGAGGCTGCCCCCAACGAGATGCGGCTCGCGAACCTCGAGGCAGGCGCGCGTGCGTCGATCACACGGGTGTCCGAGGTTGCGGAACGCGAGGCGCCGTTGCTCCTCGCCTACCTGCACGAACGTAAGCTCGTGCCCGGGCGCGAGGTGGCCGTGATCGAGGTCGACGGAGTCGGCGGCACGCTGCGAATCAAAGCC